>JBHEOU010000034.1:0-12174 GCA_046260645.1 Bacteroidales bacterium
GCTCATCACGGTAATTGTCCTTCACCGAGGTGGGATGGAGACCCATCATCGCGAGGCAGATGCCCGGGTATCGTTCTTCTGCGGCGAGCATCGGTGCGACAGATGTTGAATCGATATTCGGCATCATCACCGTCCGTACTCCTGCAGTGAGGGATCTCTGCACCACCTCATCGCGGTCTGCGTCAAATTCCGGCAGGTATATGTGATTATGGGTGTCAATGATGTGCATGGCACAAAAGTAGTTGATTTTTCTGGCTATGGACATGAGGTAGTCTTCAGTCTCCAGTCCACAGTCGGCAGTCATGGCATGACCCTCAGACTTTCGGCTTTCAGACTATTTTAATTTATCCTCAATTCGTCATAAATTTATTCACTACTGCCTAATGCCTGTTCACTATTGCCTATTATTTTGTACCTTTAATGTGTCTCGTTAACATTATTTCGAAATGTCATCAACGCAACTTGTG
Organism: Bacteroidales bacterium; assembly: GCA_046260645.1. Taxonomy (GTDB): domain Bacteria; phylum Bacteroidota; class Bacteroidia; order Bacteroidales; family VadinHA17; genus SR-FBR-E99. Next base: position 468 of record JBHEOU010000034.1, read on the forward strand.
CACAAGCTCGCTCTTGGCATGATTACGGGTGTGGGCGACATCACGGCCCGCAGGCTTGTCTCGTACGCCGGCAGCCCGGAGGCTGTCTTCAGTGAATCATACCGCAGCCTTACAAAGATCCCGGGCATTGGAGAGGCTCTTGCAAGGGCCGTGGCCGGCCGCGAATACCTTGAGGCAGCTGCTCGCGAGGCGGAGTTCGTAGAGAAGGAAGGCATCAGGGTATTCTTCTACCAGGACGACGACTATCCCCTCCGCCTCCGCCAATGCGAGGATTCGCCCGTCACCTTCTACTTAAGAGGCAATGCCGACCTGAACGCACCGATGATACTGAGCAACGTCGGCACCCGCCACGCCACCCAGCACGGCCGCGAGCTCTGCCAGAAGATCGTGGCAGAGCTCGCGCACAACTTCCCGGGGCTGCTGATAGTGAGCGGACTGGCATACGGGATAGACATCACCGCACACAAGGCGGCCATGACTGCAGGACTGCCCACGATAGCCGTACTTGGTCACGGATTGAAGACCATCTACCCCGGCGTTCATGCCGGCATCGCCAGGGCGATGATCCGGAACGGCGGCCTCCTGACAGACTTTTCGTCATCGACACTGCCGGAACGGAACAACTTCATCAGGCGCAACCGGATCATCGCCGGCATCTCCGACGCCACACTCATTGTGGAGTCGGGAATAAAGGGGGGAGCACTGATCACGGCTGATATCGCAGCGTCATATAACCGCGACGTGATGGCCATCCCCGGCCGTCCGGGCGATGAATGGTCGGCAGGGTGCAATGCGCTGATAAGGTGCAACAAGGCAGCCCTGGTGGAGAAGTGCGAGGATATTGAATACCTTCTCGGGTGGAAGCCAGCCGCACTGGCGGCGCCGGTACAGACGGTACTCTTCACGGCACTGACCGACAATGAAAGAAAAATATGTGAAGCGCTTAAAAATGATGGCGACCTCACCATGGACACCCTGGCAAGGATGCTCGAGATCCCGGTTTACAAGCTGTCAACGGTGCTGCTCCAGATGGAGCTGGCAGGGATGATCACTCCATGCCCCGGGAGCGTATACCGTCTCCGGGGTCAATGATCTGCAGGCCAGGCCAGGTCATGAATATGGCTAGGGCATGACCCCGTCCTGCCTCGCCGGTTAAATCTTAATCCAGCGTCTGTCATAAAATGCGAAGACAGGTCGGGGGACCTGTCTTCAAATCAATTCTTTATGTATGATAGAAATCGTTATACCACGCCCTGGTCAAGCATAGCGTTGGCAACCTTCAGGAAGCCTGCTATGTTTGCACCCCTGACATAGTCGACATAACCGTCCTTGTCCATGCCGTGCCTGACACATGCATCGTGAATGTTGACCATGATCGAGTGCAGTTTCTGATCCACCTCCTCGCGGCTCCAGTTGAGCTTCATCGAGTTCTGAGTCATCTCGAGTCCTGAAGTGGCCACACCGCCGGCGTTGGCAGCCTTGCCCGGTGCGAAGAGCAGCTTCGCGTTCTGGATGACCTCGACGGCTTCGGGTGTGCAGGGCATATTGGCTCCTTCACACACGCAGATGGCTCCATTGGCAACAAGATGTTCGGCATCTTCCTTGTTAAGCTCGTTCTGTGTTGCACACGGGAGGGCGATGTCAACCTTAACCTCCCAGGGTCTCTTGCCGGCATGGAATGTAGCATCCCTGAACTCGGCAGCGTAAGGCTCAACTATATCCTGGTTGGATGCACGCAGCTTAAGCATGAAGTTGATCTTCTCGCCGCTGATACCGTTCGGATCATAGATATACCCGTCGGGACCGGAGAGGGTCACCACCGTGGCGCCAAGCTCTGTTGCCTTGATAACCGCGCCCCATGCCACGTTGCCGAAGCCGGAGACAGCCACCTTCTTGCCCAGGAACGATTCGTTGCGGGTCTTAAGCATCTCATTGGCAAAATATACGCATCCGAAGCCTGTTGCCTCCGGACGTATCAGCGAGCCGCCCCAGTTGAGGCCCTTGCCTGTCAGCACCCCTGTGTGCTCCTGCGCAAGCTTCTTGTACATACCGTAAAGGAAGCCTATCTCGCGTCCGCCGACACCTATATCGCCTGCGGGCACATCAGTCTCAGGACCAATAATTCTCCACAGCTCAAGCATAAACGACTGGCAGAAGCGCATCACCTCGTTGTCTGACTTGCCCTTGGGGTCGAAGTCGGATCCGCCCTTGCCACCGCCCATGGGAAGGGTGGTGAGGGCGTTCTTAAAGATCTGCTCGAACCCCAGGAACTTCAGGATTGAGAGGTTGACCGTCGGGTGGAATCGGAGACCGCCTTTGTAAGGGCCTATTGCGTTGTTATACTGCACCCTGTACCCGAGGTTGACCTGTACGTTTCCCTGGTCATCCATCCATGGAACCTTAAACGTCAATACACGGTCAGGCTCAATGATCCTCTGCAGGATCCCGCCCTTGGCAAACCTCGGATTATCATTGTAAACTTCTTCAATTGATTCAAGGACTTCTTTGACAGCCTGGTGATACTCGACTTCACCCGGGTGTTTCTTCTCGAGCTCAGCCAGAATCGTTTTTACTTTCATTTTAGTTATTATTTGTAGTTATGAATTAATTCAGGATCAAATCATTTCCAAAGGTCATGTAACCTTCAGTCATGAAAAATGATTTTGCTCATGTTTTATCGGAATAGGACTAAACGGTTGATTTATAAATACTAAGAGCCTCAGCGATACGGGTTCTCTGCTTCTTTGAGAGGGCCGTGATACTGACCGGATTGTATGCCGCCTTCTTACCCTGTATATGCTGGAAGAGGGTAAGGTAATGATGCAGCCCCATCGCTGTGGTCGTGATCTCAAAACCCGCAAACTTGCCGGTGGGGATCTCAATGCTGTTGCTCTCCCCGGGCATAAGTCCCGTTTTATACCACCTGAGCGTAATGTTTCTTTCGTCTGAGGAGAAGTATATATACCTGTACTTCATCAGAGCCGGCCAGGACAGTGAGATGAGGTAAGCAACCGTAACAACAACGGTCATGATAGTTACACTGGCCTCGTTCATCGAGTTTCGGAAGACTCTTTCGAAATAGGCCAGGAAGATATACAGCACATAAACCAGGGTAAAGATAAACCCGATAAGCCTGAGGAGCAATATTTTTTTGCCGTTGTCGAGTGTCATAACAGTACTATTTTAAGCAAACCTAAGAATTTTTTTTTATTCATATGGGTCTCTGGATATGAGGGGTGTCACTCCCTCTTTTTCCTGAAGAACTTCTTCATCATTTCAGAGCACTCGCCGGAGAGCACTCCGCTGCGTACCTCCGTTTTAGGATGGAGTATCGCGTCGCCGATAGTGGTATAGCCTTTTTTGGGATCCGGGGCTCCATAGACCAGGGTTGATATCTGGCTCCACGCCAGCGCCCCGGCGCACATGATGCATGGTTCCACGGTCACATAGATCGTACAGTCAGTCAGGTATTTGCCTCCGAGGTACGATGCGGCTGCGGTGATGGCCTGCATCTCGGCATGGGCCGTGGGGTCATTGAGAGTCTCTGTGAGGTTGTGGGCGCGGGCGATAATACTTTTCCCGGCCACAATGACGGCGCCTACCGGCACCTCATCGCGCTCAGCGGCCCTGGTGGCTTCTGCCAGCGCCATCCGCATGTAATATTCGTCAGTTTCGGGTTCCATCATCTTAATTTTTACTTCGAAACCCGGGACATCGTTTTCAGACCCGAGATACCGAAATTTTATTGGTTTTTTTCTTCCTCATTCGGACCCTCGTGCACCGGTTCCGGATGGATGATCACGCTTATGTCCCTGAATTCGCGCTCAAGCCTCGCTTCGATGAGGTCACACTGCCGGTGTATAGTCTCGATGGTCTCCGTCGCCGGCACGTCGAGGTGGAACTCCACGAACCTCTGGTGGCCTCCAGCCCTGGTACGCAGCCCGTGGTATCTCACCTCCATCTCTCCAAGGATGCCCACCAGTTTCTCCAGCTCATTTGGAGACAGGGCGGTGTCAAGCAGCGGCAAGAAGGCCTTCCTGAGAAGCATCCATGATTCCCATATTATAAGCATGGCAACAAGCATGGCTATAATAGGGTCAATGATGTGCCATCCGGTGATCCACATCAGTGCAAGTCCAAATGCAACGCCGGCCGAGGTAATAACATCAGTCTTCAGGTGAAGTGCATCAGCCTCGAGGGCGACGGAGTCAGTCTCCCGGGCCACCTTATAAAGCCTTCGCGAAACGAATGTATTGACCACCGCGGAAATTGCCATGACGAGTATACCGAGTCCAAGAACACCGGGTTCCTCGGGATGAATAAACTTCTTAACGGCCTCGGTAATGATCCACGCGGATGCGGCAAAGATGAGCACCGCTTCAATGACTCCTGATACATTCTCAACCTTCCCGTGTCCGAACGGGTGTCTCTCATCTGCAGGATTCCCCGAGATCCTGACAGCGAAGAAGGCAATGATAGCTGCAATAAGATCGAGCGAGGAGTGAATGGCCTCGGAGAGGATACTCACGGAGTTGGTTATCAGTCCTGCTGACAGCTTGAGTATGATCAGCAGGGTGTTGGACATCACCGACAGCCGCGCTGTCTTCGTTTTGAGGATGGTTGAGTTACTCTCCTTTTTGAGAACCGGTGACATACTGTCTGAGGGGCCTTTGATTTTCTGCAATTTTAGGAAAAAGGTACGAAAAGCCGGCGTAAAGTTATTACCGTTTATTACCGGGAATAATCTTATTTTTGTCTCCTTAATGGAATCGAAATGTACAGGACACACACATGCGGAGAGCTGTCGCTAAGCAATAAGGGAGAAAGAGTTACACTGTCAGGATGGGTTCAGAGATCGAGGGATCTTGGCGGGATGACCTTCATCGACCTGCGCGACCGCTATGGCCTTACTCAGCTGGTCTTCAACATGGAGACGGATGCTTCGCTCTGCGAGATAGCACGTAAGATAGGACGCGAGTACGTTGTTCAGGTCAAAGGAGCCGTTGCCGAGAGAAGCAACAAGAACCCGAAGATGCCCACCGGTGACATTGAGATCATTGCTGAGAGCATAGAGATTCTGAACGTTTCCGATATTCCTCCCTTTACTATTGAGGAGAACACCGACGGCGGCGATGAGATTCGCATGAAATACCGTTACCTCGATCTGCGCCGCCAGAACGTGCGCTCCAACATCATCCTCAGACACAGGATGGCACAGGAGGTGAGACGCTTCCTCGACGGAGAGGGCTTCATTGAGGTGGAGACGCCGGTGCTTATTAAATCGACTCCCGAGGGGGCGCGCGACTTCGTTGTGCCGTCAAGGCTGCACCACGGAGAGTTTTACGCACTGCCGCAGAGCCCGCAGACATTCAAGCAGCTGCTGATGGTGGCAGGGTTCGACAAGTACTTCCAGATTGTGAAGTGCTTCCGTGATGAGGACCTGCGTGCAGACCGCCAGCCGGAGTTCACGCAGATAGACTGTGAGATGTCGTTCGTACATCAGGATGACATTCTGGATACCTTCGAGGGGCTGGCGCGACACCTCTTCCGCGAGATAAAGGGGGTGGAATTCGGGGAGAAGTTCCCGCGCATACCCTATGAAGAGGCAATGAGCCGTTACGGCTCCGACAAGCCTGACATCAGGTTCGGCATGTGCATCGAGGAGGTCACCAGGGCCGTAAAGGGCAGGAATTTCCCGCCCTTTGAGCTGGCCGCATATGTCGGGGCCATCTCAGCCTCGGGATGCGCGGGCTGGTCACGCAAGCAGCTTGATGAGATCACGGAGTATGTGAAACGTCCGCAGATAGGGGCGAAGGCACTCGTCTGGGCGAGGGTGGAGGCCGACGGCACCGTCAGATCATCGGCTGATAAGTACTATAGTCCTGATGACCTCGCGAACCTCGCCCTGATGACCGGGTCTGATGCGGGAGATCTTATACTTATGATGGGGGGGCCGAGGGAGAAGACCCTCACCGCCCTTGGTGAGCTCCGCCTTGAGATGGGCAGGCGCCTGGGACTGCGTGATGCCTCGGTCTATGCTCCGCTGTGGGTGGTCGATTTCCCGCTGCTTGAGTGGGATGGGGATACCGGGCGCTTCTATGCCATGCACCATCCCTTCACTGCGCCTAAGCCGGAGGATCTTCAGTACATGGAGAGCGATCCGGGCAGGGTGCACGCAAACGCCTATGACCTGGTGATTAATGGCACCGAGATAGGAGGGGGGTCAATACGTATCCATGATTCTCAGACACAGGCGCTGATGTTCCGCACGCTGGGATTTACGGAGGAGGAGGCGCAGAAGCAGTTCGGCTTCCTGCTCAGTGCATTTCGTTACGGCGCACCGCCGCACGGGGGGATAGCATTCGGGTTTGACAGGTGGACCGCCATTATGGGCGGATCGGATACCATACGTGACTACATCGCCTTCCCGAAAAACAACCAGGCGCGTGACGTGATGATCGACACGCCTTCAACCATCAGGCAGGAGCAGCTTGATGAGCTGGGATTGGAGATAAGGGAAGAGGGGAACTAATCTTTGCCTTTCAGCGGGGCCTTTTCCGGGGTTTCACTGCCTGCCTTTCAGCGCGGCCTTTTTTGGGGCGGCTTTTATATTCCCGGTCTTAAGGCAGGGGATCGAGAAACAGAAGAGCGATCCTTCGCCGGGTGTTGATCTGAGCCATATCGTTCCTCCAAGGAGTTCGGCATAAGCCTTCGATATTGATAAACCAAGCCCTGTTCCGCTGTACTGCTTCGAGCTCGGACCTTCCACCTGGAAGAACCTCTCGAAGACCTTCTGCTGGTGCTCAGGAGCAATGCCGATGCCGGTGTCCGAGACGAAGAACTCCACCATTTCGCCCCTGACAACATACCCCAGTTCGATTCTTCCCTCACGTGTGAACCGCAAAGCATTGTTAAGCAGGTTGGAGAAAATCTGTATGATCTTGGTCTCATCGGTGAGCACCACTGCCGCCTTATCGTCAAGGTGAGTTGTGAAATTGAGCAGGAGTCCCTGTTGCTGCGCCCTCACCCGGTACTGGTCGTGGAGATTCCTGATCATGGTATTCAGGTTTACACTGGCACTGCTGACCTTAACCTGGCCCGTTTCGATGTTTGAGATGTCGACGATGTCTGTTATAATGGAGAGGAGCTGGTTGCTCGACTGGTATATTATATCAATGTACTGGCGGCGGCTCTCATCGGTTATGTCGGATGCATCGAGCAGGGTTGTGAAACCGACGATGGCGTTCATCGGAGTGCGGATCTCGTGTGAGATGTTATGCAGGAATGCGGTCTTGAGCTTGTCGCTCTGTTCAGCCTTGTCCCTTGCCCTGATTAGCTCCTCCTCGATCTTCTTACGCTCGGTTATGTCGGAGATGAATCCTTCGAGGGCTACCAGCTGGTCGCTCTCATAGTATCCACGTCCCCTCTCCCAGACCCACTTTTTACTTCCTGATGAAGTGATGATGCGATACTCTATCGTATAGAGGTATCCTGTTTCAAGCGAGGTGTGAATCGCTTTCCAGACCATCTGGACATCCTCTGGATCGATTATCGACTTGAATGAACGTATCTTGCTGTTTATAAACTCATTGGGAAGGTAACCTGCCAGCTCGTAGATACCATCGCTTATATACTGCATCGTCCAGTCAGCATCGTTATTGCAGCGGAAGACCACCCCGCGGAGGTTATTGATGATGGTGCTCAGTTTCCTGTTGCTCTCCTTCATCTCCTCTTCGGTGCGTTTGCGTTCCGATATGTCGCGTCCGATACTCTGGTAGAATCGCACGCCCTCGACCTCCACGGTGTAGGCGCTGATCTCTACGGGGAATGTTGTGCCGTCGCTGCGTTCATGGACCGTTTCGATATATGACGAACCCTTCTCATTCAGTTGTTCGACGTGCTTTTCCAACTGTGGCACCTCGTACGGTGTGCGTACCTGGGCAATATTCATCCCGATGAATTTTGTGCGGGGATAGCCATAGGTTACAATGGCTCGCTCGTTCGCCTCGACAATATTCAGCTTGCTGTCCAGCAGCAGTATGATGTCATTACCGTGTTTCATCACGAAATCGAAGTGCTTCATGAGTGCCTGCCGGTTCAGCTCCTCCTTCTGTTTTTCGCGGATGTAGCGTGTGCGTGTCGATTTGATTATCAGATAGGCGATGCTTGCCAGTGCCAGGTAGACGAGGCCCATGATCAGCCAGAGCATTGTTATCTCGCGACTGAGTCTTTCAAGTATCTCTTCGGTCTCTTTCTTGGCCATGAGATACCACTCGGTGCCCGGCACCTTCATGACTGAGGAGACCACTTGTGTACCGGTGTAATCGATGTATGTCCGGGCTGCCTTCTCTTCCCCGGGGGGGCTTATCGAGCTGAGTTCGATATCACCTGTGGCGAAGGTTACAGGCTTGTCATAACCTGCAAGGTGTGAGCCGTTAAGGTAAATGACTGAATCACCTTTGAACCGGAACAGGATGCATTCGGCTGTTCTTCCCGGGGTGGGCCAGGTGGAGAGCATCGGGAAGAGTTCTTTTTCGGGATCTATTCTTATCACCAGCACGCCTGCCAGCACCGTGTCGCCTTCGTATGGCATGCGCATGGGGATCAGCATGTCAAGGTGGAGGTAAGATACCACCTCTGCAGTGTGGAATTCGGTTATGGAGATGACAGGGTTGGAGATCGATGCAGTGATATTGCGTCTGAGGAATTCACCTGTTGACGACTCTGATGCAGGCACGGCAAGTCCGGGCTTGCCTCCGGCATCCACCAGCACGACGCTGCCAAAATCGTAGTTTTCAATTAGTGTTTCCAGGAATTGTTCCAGTCTCGCCTTCTCCCACTGTGGCCTCTCCTTGATAAACATGGCATCAATGTTTTCGACCAGGGTGACATTCTCATGGATAAGCCTGGCGTTATTGAGTTTTTCGCTTCTCCATTTGGCTACCTGGTCGGCCTTGAGGTGTGCGACGGCCCCCATCTCCGTGGCGGCATCGCGCAATATTCTATCCTTCTGCCCGGATGAATAGAGCAGGATCACGGCCGTGAGTGCCGCTGCAGTGAACAGCAGCAGACTGACGGAGGTCCAGGGGAAGGGCGACTTCTGGCTCTTGGTATTCATCTGGTCCGACGGTTTCTTTTACGGGCGTGGCATGAAGATACTAAAATGACAAAGATACAACCGGGGGAGGCTGTATATTATTGTGTTCCGGGAATAAATAAGATGGCAATTCTTTACCCTGGCGGTCAAGAGGCTGGACTCACAGGTACGTGAAATAACACTACTACAGGTGGAGGCCGGACTTAACGGAGTAAAATACTAAGCCTGCAGGTTTGGGTCAGGATGGATCCTGATAGAGAAACTGGTATATGTATCCGGAAGACATCCCGGTAGCAGTATTCTATTTTGAGTTTTTCTTTTCCTTCTTCTCCTTGCGTTTTTCCTTCAGGCTCTTTGTCGGCTCTTTCTTGCTGCTTTTCTTTGTTACGAGTCCTTTTGTCATGGTTCTAAGATTATGATTATCATTAAGATAAGTTAGCGGTTATCAGGCCGCCCGGATTATCATCAAAAATAAGTCCAAAGAATTGAAATTGCAATCGTTGTTAATTAAAAACTGATAAGATTCGCTAGTTGTTTTACGGTCAGGGGGCAGGTGTGAGGTGATATCTGTTGCGCCGGCAGGTGTCTTCAGTGGAAGTGAGGAGGGGCGCTGAGTGGCAGCCGGGAGTTGATGTCAGGGGTAGTCATGAGTTGTAATCAGTGGAAGCGAGGAGGGGATGTCAGTGGCGATCATGAGATGCCTTCAGTGGCAGCCGGGAGGCTTAATCACAGAATGGGTACTTTTTATGGATTATTATCGCGGTTTGGTCAAATAAAAACTGTTTTGTGATACAAATAAATTAATTTTATAATCGATTTTAAGGCTGAGCATATTTTTATTTTGGATGACCTGCTGTCGTAATGACAGCGGTACAAATCTGTCACGATTATGGATAATGTGTGCCCAGCTCTTTACCGGGAGCCTGGCACTTTTTTTTTCAGGCTCATTCCAGGAACAGAGTCAGTGTGACTGACGAAACGAAGGTTTGTTCAATTACCAATATACCGATGTTATAACTAACAGATAAACAATTAATTAAGGTCTGATATCCTCATATATTCCTGCATTTAAACTCTTCTTTCTTTGCCCTTGCCGGGCAATCAAACAGCCCTGTTTCACTTCTAACCACGGAAACCCCCAATGAAAAAAGGACTGAGACATGGAAGAAGCATTATCATTCAATGACGTTGCATGCCGCAGAAGGATAGCGGTAGCATTTGTTACAACCGGCTTGCTGCTGATTTGTCAGGCGCCTGATATTAATGCACAGACTGCTGTGGCAAGCAATTCCGGACCAATATGTGCCGGAGACACTGTCAGGCTGTACGAGACCGGCGGTGATGCCGAGTCATGGGAGTGGAGCTCCTCAGGAACAGCGGTATTTAATGTTCGCACCCTTCAGAACCCCACGGCCACGGGAGTGGCTAACGGAGAAGTGTTCACCGTCCGCATCACCACCGATGATGATGACGACGACGATGATGATAAGGGCGCTGATGATACTAAGGACGACGATGAGGTCACGGCAACTACCGTAGTTACGGTTTTTAATGGGGTTCCAGGGAGACCCGGTCAGATAGCCGGCGATGAGGAGCAATGTGCCAATTCAACGGGTGTGGTTTTCAGCATCAACCCGGTTGCCACCGCAACAAGCTATCTTTGGGAGGTGCCCACCGGAGTGGAAATCACATCGGGACAGGGAACGGTATCCATAACCGTGGCAATTGGTCTAACAGCACCTTCTGACGGCACAATCAGAGTTTACCCCATCAACGCCTGCGGAACAGGACAGCCCCGCCCCAAGAACATGTATGTCACACAGCTACCTGCTGCGGCCGGTCCTATAACCGGTTCATCCTCCTTCACTCCTGGTTCAACAGGAGTGCCCTATTCTGTTGATCAGATTGCCCTTTCTACAAGCTATGCCTGGAGCTACTCGGGCACGGGTGTTACGATTACCGGCAACGGAAGCAGAAGTGTGACTCTTGATTTTACCACTGATGCCACGTCCGGTCAGTTGAGTGCCCGGGGAACCAACATCTGCGGAGAGGGCATTGCATCCACGCTTGATCTCTCCTCAGCTGCAAAAACACTTACTATTACGTCTGTTCTTCTGGAGGGGCTCTACTCAGGCGATGGTATCATGAGGCAGGCATGGAATGCGACTGGCCCGCAATATGCCGCTGGCGTGGCTGATCATATCACCGTTGAGCTCCATGACGCAAACAACTACTCATCCGTTGTCTGGGCGCTGCCCGATGTGCCGCTCAGTATCTCGGGGACGGCAGAAATAAACATCCCCGTCGCACGCAGCGGTTCTTACTATATTACAGTCAGGCATCGCAACAGCATAGAAACTACCACTGCAGCTCCGGTCTCATTTGCCGGCAGCACCATAAGCCAATCGTTCGGGGCACCCTCCGCCGTTTATGGAGGAAATCTCAAGCTGTCTGGTGATGGGTTATACCTGGTATATGGAGGTGATGTCAACCAGGACGGCATTGTTGACACCGGTGACATGAACCTGGTTGACAACGGCTCTTCGGCAATATTAAGAGGGTACAATGCAGCGGATGTGAACGGTGACGGTATTGTTGACACATCAGACA
>JBHEOU010000034.1:12333-12677 GCA_046260645.1 Bacteroidales bacterium
TAAGGGTCAGAAGGCCGAATTAAATCAGAAATCAACAGATATTGGAAAAAATCCTGAAGGTATTTAAGCTCATTGTTAAGGAAGGCAGGCGTTGGAACAATTCCATGAAAATGCGAATTTTATGAAAAAGGTTGGTCAATCATCCGGTTCAATTTCTCTTATGAGGTTAGTCAGGGCTACATTTCTGAGTGCTCTTCTATTGATAATTACCACCAGTCTCTGGGCGCAACTGTCTGCAACAATCGAAGGCAATGCAACCGTTTGCCAGGACGCCGCATCACCATCAGTGACTTTCACAGGGTCTGGTGGTACTGCCCCATATACGTTTACCTACAATATTAATG
>JBHEOU010000340.1:0-1334 GCA_046260645.1 Bacteroidales bacterium
GCTCAGGGTGCCGGAAACGATAGGCGTCACCCTGACGGAGAGCTTTGTGATGGTGCCGGTATCATCGGTCTGCGGATACATCTTTGCGTCACCCGGATCATCATATTTTAATGTTGGCACCATAGGTCGCGACCAGCTTGAGGATTATGCGGCACGGTGCGGCATGACAGTTGAGGAGGCGGCAAAATGGCTGGCCCCCAATCTTTAAATTTCACAGATGAAACCCACAAACGCTGACAATCATGTGCGGTACATCTGACCTTAGAAATCAACTATTTCACAGATGAACGGAGCTACGGTAATTGATCTTATAAACGGTTCGAAGAAGCCGCTTTTCACGTTTGAGCTGCTGCCGCCCCTCAAGGGGCACAGTATTGAGCGTATCTACAACACTATTGAAGGCCTGCTTGAATACTCACCGGCGTACATCAATTTTACGTCTCACCGTAATGAGGTGGTGCTGGCGGAGAGGCCCGACGGGCTGCTGGAGAAGCGTACGACACGCAAGCGTCCCGGCACCATTGCCCTGGCAGCCGCGGTGAAGTACAAGTATAATGTGAACGTGGTGCCTCATATCCTCTGCGGCGGTTTCTCTAAGGAGGAGACGGAGAATGCACTGATTGAGATGAATTTTTTGGGTATCAATGATGTGCTGGCTCTGCGGGGTGACCCACTGAAAGGCAGCCGTGTCTTCATCCCTGACCCCGGAGGACATAAGAACACCAATGAGCTGGTGCAGCAGATCGCCGACATGAACCGCGGGCACTATCTCGATCCGGAGCTGAAGAACACCGCTGCAACATCATTCTGCATCGGTGTGGCCGGCTATCCCGAGAAGCATTTCGAGGCTCCCAACCAGAAGAGCGACATGGTCAACCTCAAGCGCAAGGTTGATGCAGGTGCCTGTTATATTGTCACCCAGATGTTCTTCGACAACGTGAAGTTCTATGCTTTCCGTGATGCGTTGCGGGCCATGGGTGTCACCGTGCCGTTGATCCCGGGCATCAAGCCGGTCTCGGCGATGACCGACGTGAACCTGCTGCCCCAGACGTTCCATATAGACATGCCCGAGGAGCTGGTTCATGAGCTCTCAAAATGCCGGTCCGATGAGGAGGCAAGAGAGGTGGGTATTGAGTGGTCCGCGGCGCAGAGCCGTGACCTCCTTAAAAACGAAGTGCCGGGGATACATTACTATACCCTCGGCAGATCGGATAACATTGCCCGTATTGTAAAGGCCTCGTTCTAGAGGTTGAAAGCCTTTTTAATGGCGCTGACCTTGTTGAGCTCCTCCCACTTGAAGAGGCTGACGGTGATCTTTTTGTCAGGCTTGTCGT
>JBHEOU010000341.1:0-1328 GCA_046260645.1 Bacteroidales bacterium
TGTAAAGACTGAATAGACTCCGGACATCTGATACTGGAACCTGGTCAAGTGATTCAGATTTTAACCTGAGACTGGAACCTGGTCAATTGATTCAGATTTTAACCTGATGCTGGAACCTGGTCAGCTGAATCAGATTTTACCCATGAATTTCAGGGTGGAATAATCCTTCTTTATTGAGCCATGCCTCATAAATTCATCCTAAATTTGCAGACCAATAAGATAGAAAAATCACAGGTATGGCAAGTTTTTACAACCAGGGGATAAGCGAAATAATTGATCAGCTGAGAACAAGTCAGACTGAAGGACTTTCTTCGGCAGAGGCGAGGCAGCGGATTGAAGAATATGGCCGGAACGTTCTCGAAGAAAAGGGCAGGAAGAGCATTCTGGTCATGTTTTTTGCCCAGTTTAAAAGTTTCATGATTATAGTACTGCTGATTGCCGCTGCAATATCCGGGGTGGTTGGGATTATGGAAGAAGAAGGTTTGCTCGATACCTATATTATACTTGGAATTCTGATTGTAAATGCACTGATTGGAGCAATCCAGGAGAAGAAGGCGGAAACCTCGCTTGAAGCGCTTAAGAGCATGGCTGCTCCGGCTTCTAAAGTACTTCGTGACGGATCGATTACAGAGATAAACACCATTGATCTGGTTCCAGGCGATGTGGTGATACTTGAGACGGGTGCAATAATCCCTGCTGACCTGAGAGTGTCAGAGTCAATCAATCTGAAGATTCAGGAATCCTCCCTGACAGGAGAGTCAGTCCCGGTTGAAAAGCAGACCGACCCCATTCCCGGAGATGATGTATCGCTGGGTGACCGGACGAACATGGCATATTCGAGCAGCATGGTCACCTATGGCCGTGGCCGCGGCATCGTGATCAATACAGGGATGAAGACAGAGGTCGGCAAGATTGCAAACATGCTTCAGCATGCCGAGGATATGGAGACTCCCATGAGCAAGCGCCTGAACCAGCTTGGGAAGATCCTCGGCCTTGTAGCCCTGGGCATCTGCGGCCTGATCTTCGTTGTAGGGATCCTTTACGGCAACTCGGTAATGAGTATGTTCATGACAGCGGTCACTCTTGCTGTAGCTGCCATACCTGAAGGACTACCGGCTGTTTCAACCATCGTTCTGGCAATAGGAGTACAGCGCATGGTGAAAAAGAACGCGATTATCCGCACACTCCCCTCGGTTGAGACCCTCGGAAGCGCCACCGTCATCTGTTCTGACAAGACAGGCACTCTGACGCAGAACAAGATGACTGTTGTTGAAGCTTTTGTAAATCATAAACATGACCAGATAAACAGGAGTGCTCCCGGCACGAAG
>JBHEOU010000342.1:0-1326 GCA_046260645.1 Bacteroidales bacterium
AGGTTAAAGCCAACCCGCATCGGTTTGCCGGTCTGAACGTATTGGTTTCCGAGCGCCTGAAAGTAAAACGACTCATAATCGGCGCCCAGCATGTTCTTGCCCCAAAGCTCAAAGGCAAGGTTTTGCTTTATGAATGAAACTTTAAAGTCGAGCAGTCCATAATAGTCTGTTTTAAAGCTGTTTTCCTCGTTCCAGAAGATATCACCCATACCGCGGTAGAGCAGGTTGAGGTTGATGCTATCGAGAAATTTATCGTTTTTTATCCTGAACGCCTTGCTCAACTGGGCGGTCACGGTGTTGCGTGGTACGTAGGGGATGAAGTTGCCGGCATAATCGGTGGTTTCATCTATTTCGTGCTCAGTAAAGGTGGCGTGGGTATAGCCATAGGAGAGGACCGGGGAGATGCCGTGAAACGGAATGGTCTTCAGGGTGATCTCACCCCCTTTGCTTACCGATCTTCCGGCATTTTTCAGCAGGGAGCCCGGTGCTGGCGTGTCGTCGCGGTAGAAGGCCGGCTGGTAGATCTGCTGGTTCTTCCAGTCGATGTAGAAAAGTGACAGGTCGGTATAGACCGCGTTGTTGAACAGGGAGGATTTCATACCGATCTCGTAGTTCCAGCTGAATTCCGGGTTGAAGAAGAGGTCTTCATCCTTATAGAAGGTGGAGTTGAATCCACCGGTTTTGTATCCCTTGGCGATCACTGCGTAGATGCTGTTCCGGTCGAACCGGTAGTTGAGCGCAATTTTCGGCAATACCTCCATATAGGCGAGGTGCGGATAGATGGTGTCGACCACGTTTGACATATTACCGGCGATCTCCCTGTCGTAGAGGTAATCCAAAATATCTTTTTCGAAATCGAGACGGATCCCTGCAGTGAGTGAAAGGTTTTTAAAGAGGAGGTCGTTGATGGTTGACTGGTGAAAGAGGGCTGCGCCGTTGATATAGGTGTCGTATCTTTTCATGATTGTCATCCTGCTTCGGTAGACGCTCACATCCACCTGCTTGTCGAACCGCTGAATGAATCCATAGGCGCCGAAGAGCCAGTTAATGCGGTTCTCTTTGGGTGACCTGAGGATCAGCTCCTGCGATACCATGTGCTGTTTCTGGTCCTGCACGACGAAGTAGAGTGAATCGGGCGTAAAATCCTGGTCGATCTCCTGGCGGTCGTCCAGGAACTGGTAAGCTGTGGTAGCCTGCAGCTCCATGCGTTCACCCGTGAAATTGATAAGAATGGCATCGGAGAAGAGTGAGCGTGCGTAACTGCTGGGCTGGTTGTAGTTGATCTCCTCCGGTGTAAGCAGGGAGTCGTTAATGAGCGCGTAGGGG
>JBHEOU010000343.1:0-1309 GCA_046260645.1 Bacteroidales bacterium
ATAATCGTAGTTGTAGAGTCAAAGGTCACACGAAAGGCCTCCATCGACTTCATGAAGCCGTACAGGCTTCTTGCGGAGGATGACTTGTCATAGGCGCTGGCATAGATGGCTGCCGCCCTGGCGTCGGCGCGGCCGCGAATCTCTTCCGCTGTGCGGAAGGCCTCCGACTGGATGGTCTTCAGGTCACGCTCTTTCTCTCCGTTTATCTTTGAGGCCTCACCCTGGCCCTCCGACCTGAACCTTTCGGCAATACGGTAGCGCTCGCTCTTCATCCTCTCATATATCTGTGTCCGCACGTCCTCCACATAGTTCAAGCGCTTGATCCTGACATCAAGGATCACTATCCCCAGATCATTCACCTTGTCATTGGAAGATATCAGGATCATCTTTTCAATGGCAAGTCTTCCGGTCTCAATGTCAGAGAGGGTGTCACCTGCCTCTTCGCCTATCAGTCCTGATGAGGTCGGGGTCCTGTTTACTGAACGCACTATCTCCTCGAGGTTGTGGCCGGCTATGTAATCACGCGTCTCACCATCGAGGATGTCTGCCAGCCTCGACTGGGCTCCTCTCTCATCTGTCAGTCTCTTGAAGAACTGAAGGGGATCAGTTATCTGCCAGCGTGCGTAGGCATCAACGAAGATGAATTTCTTATCCTTGGTAGGAACCTGGTTGGGATCACCGTCCCATTCCATGTAACGCTTTTCGAAATAATTGGTTTTCTGGATGAAAGGCGCTTTCACCTTCAGTCCCGGCGTTATCTTGGCCTCTCCGACAGGTTTGCCAAACTGGGTTATCACTACCTGTTCCGTCTCTTTGACCATGTAAACGCATTCAAGAATAAGCAGGAGCGCTACTGCCATTATGGAGACAGCTATTATTGTTCTGGTGTTTTTCGGGGACATCTGTTACTTGTTTGAGGTTAGTTGCATCTGCAGAAGGGGCAACACGTTGTTCCCGCTTTCATCGGTAATGATCTTATGTCCCAGTTTGGGGATAACCTCCTCCATGGTCTCAAGATAAATTCTTCTCTTGGTCACTTCGGGTGCCTTGACATATTCGAAGTAGAGGGCATTGAATCGTGAAGATTCGCCGAGTGCATTATTCACCCTCTCTGTGGCATAACCCTCAGCGCGTTGAATGGTCTCTTCGGCCTGACCCTTTGCCTTGGGAATAACCTTGTTATATTCAGACCGAGCCTGGTTTATCAGAGTCTCTCTCTCCTGCTGGGCCTGATTGACATCATTGAAGGCATCCTTGACGGGGTCAGGAGGATTGACATCCTGGAGCACCACCTGCTCAATCCTTATCC
>JBHEOU010000344.1:0-1295 GCA_046260645.1 Bacteroidales bacterium
GTACTGTGCCAGGGTTGAGTCTGCAGCCGCCTGCAGCGACCTCTGGTTTGAGAGGGTAAAGAGCATCAGTGCCTTGCCGTCAGCAGGCTGTACGATTACATGTGTGGGTGCATTGGTGAGATTCCATCCAACCGGGTATGAGAATTTAAACTTCAGCTCCGGGTGAAAGAAGGTATTGTCATCGGTATATCCCTGCTTGGGGTCCTCTCCGTAAATTATGCCGTCAATAAGCTTCAGGTAAGAGTCGCCGTTAACCTTGTATAACGGCAGGTCCAGGCTGTCCTGCCATGCCTTGGAGTCTCTGAGGACTGCCTCATAGCGGTCACCCGGATCAGGATGGGTTGAGAGGAAGGTTGGGACACCGGCATGAGATGAGGCCATATTAATCTTTTCAAGCACCCTGAAGAAGTCGGCCATCTTGGTCCCGTCATATGCCATTTTTGTGGCATATTCAGAACCGATGACATCCGACTCACGCTCATTGTCACGGCTGAAGCTGAGAAAGAGCAGCTCCATGCCCTGCATGGCATACTGGGCATAATCAGCGAATTTCTCGGAGGCTATCATGCCGCCTATCAGAAGCAATGTTCCAAGCTGTTGTCTTGTCATCTGGCTGACGGAGTGACGAGCCGTGATATGGCCCATCTCATGGCCGAGCACCCCCATCAGTTCAGCTTCATTATTAAACTGGGCAATAATTCCACGGGTAAAGTAAATGTAACCGCCGGGCACGGCAAAGGCATTAATCACAGGGGAGTCCACTACTTTTACATGGTACTCAAGGTCAGGCCGATGAGAGATCTTACCCATCTCTGTGCCCTTGGTCTGCACGAATGCCTGCAGCTCAGGGTCATCATACAACCCGAACGTTGAAAGGACCTGGGGATCATAGGATTTGCCGAGAGCAATCTCCTGGGCTTCAGACATAAACATGAGCTGCTTCTTCCCGGTGACGGGGTTAACTGCGCAGGAAATGACTACCAGTAGCGCTCCTGCCAGCATCGCGACATTCAAAAGGATTCTCTTTCTTTTCATTTGTCTTGATTTATTATTTCAAAGTCCGGCCGGGGCGTTTCAGGCTTAACTCCAAAATTAGCAAATTTTCAGATCAAAAACAAAGGCCGCACTTTGAAGCACGGCCTTTATTCAGCTCATCCTAAATCAAATCAGACAATTATTTTTTTGTCAGCTCAAAATTCCGGACAGTTTTGTTTCCCGCAACGATATTAACTCCGTCAAAACTTACAGTATCATACCCATCTTTGGTGGCCCGGATTGAATATGTCCCTGCAGGG
>JBHEOU010000345.1:0-1275 GCA_046260645.1 Bacteroidales bacterium
TTTGGCTATCTCCTCATAAGAGAGGCCCCTGATCTTGTCAGTGTACTCCTTCTCCCTGCTACCTGCATAGACCAGGTGAGTGTGGGGGTCGCAGAAGGCAGGAAAGACAAACCCCCCGCCCGCATCAAGCCGGTTAATTCCGCTGCCAAACCCGGGTAACCGATCCATGCGACCGTAAGCAGCTATAATGTCGTCCTCGATAAGCAGCCAGCTATCCTCCAGAACGGGCAGATCCGCCA
Source organism: Bacteroidales bacterium (assembly GCA_046260645.1). Classification (GTDB taxonomy): domain Bacteria; phylum Bacteroidota; class Bacteroidia; order Bacteroidales; family VadinHA17; genus SR-FBR-E99. The sequence continues at coordinate 240 of JBHEOU010000345.1, forward strand.
TCTCCTTCCCGGCTGTAAATGCCACGTCAGGGTCTCTGATCTGCACCAGCATACCTATATTATATACTACCAGGCTCATGGTACCGGATTTAATGGTCACTAAGGTAGCAATATTAAAAATATTAGGATATGAGCATCATTTTTCTTTATTTTTACATCCATTAAAAACGAACCCTATGGCACCCGCCTGTTCCAGAGACACAGACAAGCATCAGCTTTCTTCTATGAAGAGGCAGGTTACCCTGACGGGCGGGACAAGTCATATCATCTTAAAAATCCAAATCATCTGAACATGAAAAAACTCCCAATCATTCTGCTCACCCTCCTGCTTACGGCATCTGCCGGCGCCCAGGATGTAAAGACCGGATGGAACTTTGGTGCATTGCCGGCAATTACATACAGCACTGACCAGGGCTTCCAGTACGGGGCACTGGTGAACCTGTTCGACTACGGTGACGGGTCCATCTATCCCGAATACTATCACAGAATATACATCGAAGCATCAACCTTCACCAAGGGAAGCTCAATCCTCAGGATTGCATATGATTCAGACTATCTCATCAAGGGTATAAGATATGCTGTTGACCTCAGCTATCTGCCTGACTTTGCCTACGATTTCTACGGCTTCAACGGTTACGGATCGGTCTACAACAGCGACTGGACGGACGATGAGCTAAACTCACCGCCCTACCGCAGTCGCCTCTTTTATGCCATGAAGCGTCACCTCTTCCGGTTCAAGAACGACTTCATCGGCAATATAGGTGAAAACAACTGGCACTGGAATGCCGGCCTGAGCATACAGCAGTTCAGGCCGGATGTGCTTGATGTGGCCAAGTTCAACAAGGGAAAGGATCCGGACAAATACCTTCCCGATGTACCCACGTTGTATGAATACTACACCGGCGCCGGAATCATCTCTGAAGAAGAGGCTGACGGAGGCTGGATAACAGGCATCAAGGGAGGCATCTCCTACGACAGCCGTGACCAGCGTGCATGTCCGATGAGCGGCATATGGGCAGAGACAGGTGTTGAAGTG
>JBHEOU010000346.1:0-1258 GCA_046260645.1 Bacteroidales bacterium
AACCAAACAGTTATGAGCTATACACTTCAACCAGGCCAGAAGGCCCCCGATTTCAGGCTCCCGGCCACCGACGGCAGGGAATACAGCCTGTCAGACTTTGATGACCACCCGTACCTGGTGGTCTTCTTCACATGCAATCACTGTCCATATGTCATCGGCTCTGACGAGGTTACCAGGGCCACCGTTGAGAAATACAGTCCCGCCGGAGTGGCCTTCGTGGGCATCAACTCAAACAGCGAGAAGACATATGAAGAGGACAGCTTCCCCAACATGGTGGCGCGGATGAAGGAGCACAACTTCCCGTGGAAATACCTGTATGACAAGGATCAGTCGGTGGTGAAGGCTTACGGTGGACTGAAAACGCCCCACTTCTTCGTCTTCAATCGTGACAGGGTGCTGGTCTACACCGGCAGGGGTGTTGACTCTCCCCGTGACACCTCACGCATGACCGTCAATGACCTTGACAGGACTCTGGCGGAGCTTACCGCCGGCAGCGAGATTACTGTGCCGGTGACCAATCCCCTCGGCTGCAACATCAAGTGGGAAGGCAGGGATGCTCATTGGATGCCACCGGAAGCATGTGATCTTATATAGTCTCAAATGGAAATTATGATGAATTCTGCCAAATATTTTTTTTTAATGGTGACAGCGTCTCTTCTGGTCGTTAATGTGTCTCAGGCACAGGATTACTCAGCGAATATTTTTGAAGGTCACGATGACGTTGGCTCATGCAGTCTCAAGGGTGACCTCCACTTTATGCCAGAGAACCAGGAATACATTATTACCGGGTCAGGAGACAACATCTGGTTTGGTGAGGACCAGTTCCATTATGCGTGGAAGAAGCTCAGCGGAGACTTCATACTCCGTGCTGACATCAGTTTCATTGGTGAAGGCGCTCATGAGCACCGGAAGGCCGGGTGGATGATTCGCCAGAGTCTTGAAACAGGTTCGCCCCACGTCAGCGGCGCCGTGCACGGTGACGGGCATCACTGCAATACCGAACAGCTGAGGGAGGTGAGACCTCCGAGCGCAGATCGCCGGTGGCAGCACCTGATGTGATCCAGCTTGAACGGAAGGGTGATAAGTTCATCTTCTCCTGCGCCGTAGCAGGTAATCCCTTTGATACTTTAATGATCACCTCCGGAATGACAGATGGGGAGGTATTTGCAGGGCTGTTCATCTGTTCGCATGACAACAGTGTTTCGGAGAGCGCCAGGTTCACCAATGTGCGCATCAGCAGGCCTGCGAAGGATAATTT
>JBHEOU010000347.1:0-1245 GCA_046260645.1 Bacteroidales bacterium
ATATTACCCTGATGCATGTACCGGCTTCAGTCGAGAGCCATGTCTCGCCGCCGCTGAAGCAGTAGATCTGGGTTACGGGCGAGTAGTCTTCCTGGCCGCCGGCAGTTATCTCATTGAAGTTTATGAACTCTTCGGTTCGTGTGTTCATGCGGTACACCTCTCCGTCATTGTTCATTATCCACAGGTGTCCCAGGTCATCTTCGGTTATGCGGTCAACCCTGTTGTTGGTCAGTCCGTAGCTTGAGTTGAACCCTGACTTGTAGACCTTGAAGCTATACCCGTCAAACCGGTTCAGGCCGTCGAAGGTGCCGAACCACATCAGTCCCTCACGGTCCTGGTGCATGGTCAGGGCCACCCCCTCCGACAGCCCGTCTTCCACCGAATAATGTGTAAAGGCGCACTTGGGCTGGCAGTGACCGGTACGTAAAGTCGCAGCGGACAGAATGAGGGCCAGTACCGTTATTGCGGCAGGATGACGCATGTGGGTCTAATCGGTTAACACCCTGAGGGGTGATCTGATTTTCTGAGAGAAACCGGTGATATAGTCACTCCAGGCCTTATCGGATTCAAAGCCCCATTTGCTCCATCCCGCACCTGTATAATATACCAGTGGTGTGCCCGGTGTATATCGTGTAACTATCAGGAGATGATCACTCTCATCCAGCACGGCTGTGGCAGGGGTTGAAAGAACTGTCCCGATGTAGGTTATGCCCCCTTCGCCGCCATCGAGCCGATAGGCTATGGCATTGTTATCAGGAGGGAAGAGAAGGGGAGAGCCTTCCTCCCTTTTCACTATCCCGGCAGCAACGGTGAACTCATCGTCGAGACCGTTATACTCTTCCGTCACCTTTGTCATCTGGCTGCCTGCATCGAGTGAGATTGTGCGCGTCTCCGTCAAGGGGACATCGCGCACCATAAACGCAGGATAAGTCAGCCTGAAGGATGTGCGCAGGGGACCATTGTCAAGCGTCTGCCAGTTTTCAAAATTGATTGCCAGCCAGAGCGAATCATCCACAAACGGTGCCATGGCGCCGGCGCCGAGGGTACGACCTACCTTGTAGCAGTCGCATCCTTCTCCGTTGTCATCGTGATAGCTGTTCTTACCGGCAAGGTATTCGGCATACCACTTGTCTATTATCATCTTGTCGGTACGCTTGATCCACACGTCCAGTCCATTGCTGGGACCGTCCTTTTCAATCAGGGCAGGACCGTAGATCCGGAAGGCTATGCGGTCATTCTCCCAGG
>JBHEOU010000348.1:0-1210 GCA_046260645.1 Bacteroidales bacterium
GTCATATACATCGATTACGACAAAGGGGATATTCCCGTTGAGCTGGCCTTGCAATACAACACCTCCTTCTCAGAGAACGTGCACTCATATGTGAACAATATCAACACCATAGAGGGAGGAACTCATCTTGCAGGATTCCGGAGGGGGCTTACACGCACCCTGAAGAAGTATGCCGAAGATTCAGGAATGACCACCAAGCTCAAGTTTGATATCAACGGTGACGACTTCCGGGAAGGGTTGACCTGTGTTATGTCTGTTAAGGTGGCGGAGCCGCAGTTTGAAGGGCAGACCAAGACCAAGCTCGGCAACTCGGAGGTCATGGGAGCGGTTGATATTGCAGTAAGTACTGCCCTTACCCATTACCTTGAGGAGAATCCTAAAGACGCAAGGGCCATAGTGCAGAAGGTCATTCTTGCCGCCACGGCACGCCATGCAGCCCGCAAGGCACGAGAGCTGGTACAGAGGAAGAATGTCCTCTCGGGGTCAGGACTGCCAGGCAAGCTGGCTGACTGTGCAGACAGGGATCCCGCGGTTTCAGAGATATTCATTGTTGAGGGAGACTCGGCAGGCGGAACAGCCAAACAGGGCCGTGACCGCCGCTTTCAGGCCATCCTGCCTCTCAGGGGAAAGATACTGAACGTGGAGAAGGCAATGCAGCACAAGATCTTCGACAACGAGGAGATAAAGAACATTTTTACCGCACTCGGGGTCAATATCGGTACTGCAGAAGACAGCAAGGCACTCAACGTGACGGGGCTGAGGTATGCCAAGGTCATCATCATGACTGATGCAGACGTGGACGGCTCGCACATCACCACACTTATCATGACATTCTTTTTCAGGTATATGTATGAGCTGATACAGAATGGGAATATATATATAGCCACCCCTCCGCTGTACCTGGTGCATAAGGGCAAGGCCGAGAAATACTGCTGGACTGACGAGGAGCGTGACGCTGCCGTTCAGGAGATGGGTCAGGGCAAGGAGTCTTCAGTGACCATCCAGAGATATAAGGGGCTTGGTGAGATGAACGCTGAGCAGCTGTGGTCGACAACAATGAATCCGGAAACGCGAACGCTGCGCCAGGTTACCATTGACAGCGCCGCCGAGGCTGACCATATCTTCTCAATGCTTATGGGTGACGAGGTTCCGCCAAGGCGGGAGTTCATCGAGAAGCATGCGAAGTATGCTAATATAGATGCTTAAGCTC
>JBHEOU010000349.1:0-257 GCA_046260645.1 Bacteroidales bacterium
CTCTCGGCAGCGCCAATGAAGGTGGGGCCTGATGTTACGGAAGAGCCGGAGAAGACACCATATGACATGATGATCAGAACCCCGAAGCCCTTCAGCATTGCGGCCTTTCTTGAACAGACCATGCTCTATCTCTCAATGATCAGCAGTCCTGAAACAAGGGCATAATACTCAGTAATACAACAAGAGTGATGGAGGCGGCCGGGTAAAAGCGATGACGGATCAGCCTAGGCACCGGCAGCATCACCGGCATTCTGTCC
>JBHEOU010000349.1:370-1191 GCA_046260645.1 Bacteroidales bacterium
GGCACGGGTCGTTCCTTCCTACCTTCTTATCAACCCTTACAGGTGCAGTCTGCTGTTGTCTCGGCTCCGGCGAGCCCCCTCCTCCGCTGCGATAACTGTCAAAGTCGCTCTTTTGGGTCTTCAGCCTGCTCATGTCGGCCTGTTTGCGTCTCTGGGCCTCTTTTACGTTGTCAGGTGATGTTACCGGAATGGTACCCTTCATCAGAAGGCTTACCACATCATGGTTCACTCTGGTTATTATGGTCTTGAAGAGCTCAAATGACTCGAATTTATATATAAGCAGAGGATCCTTCTGTTCATAGGTTGCGTTCTGCACTGATTGCTTAAGGTCATCCATCTCTCTCAGGTGTTCCCTCCAGGCGTCATCAATGGTTGCCAGCACCGCGGTTTTCTCGAAGGAGCGAAGCAGCTCCCTGCCTGAGCTCTCAACGGCTGCCCTGAGGTTGGTGACCACATTGAAGGTACGGACCCCGTCAGTGATGGGAACAACCACATTCTCATAGGTGGCTGACATCCTTTCATAAACGTCCTTAAGCACCGGCAGGGCGGTGGATGAGATGATATCGCTCTTGCGACGGTAGGCGTCCAGCACCTTTGCATAGACTACATCAATGACCTCCTCGCTGCTGTTTTTGCTGAACTCCGGCTTCGAGAGCGGTGCGTCAATGGAGAGCGACCGTATCAGTGAGAACTGGAACTCATCAAAATCGGAGGTATCCTTGTATGTGTTGACTATATTTTCAGTTGCGTCATACATCATGTTGGCTATATCGACGCTCAGCCTTTCACCCAGGAGAGCATGACGGCGCTTTCTGTAGATG
>JBHEOU010000035.1:0-8257 GCA_046260645.1 Bacteroidales bacterium
TGGTGGAAGTTATCCTTGTGACCCTTGCCCTCCTTGTCCTCGACTCCCTTGAGCTTAGCCACCTCTGGCAGGATCAGATCAAGCAGAGATGTCTCATCAAGTAAAAGGAACCCAACAGAAGGGACAGAGGTTCCCATGATCTTGTTCAGCTCGGTAGTGATCCGCTCGGCTGAGACAATTTTTATTCTTTCCGCATTTCGGATTATTGATGCCATCGTCTCTTCAGAGATGGTAAAACCGAGCTGTGCTGCGAACCTGACAGCCCGCATCATCCGTAGCGGATCGTCGCTGAAGGTTGTGTCAGGATCAAGCGGAGTGCGTATGATACCATTCCGGATGTCGTCAATTCCTCCGAACGGATCGAGCACTTCGCCTGGATTACGGGTGTTGAGGCTGATCGCCAGGGCGTTGATGGTAAAATCACGCCTGTTCTGGTCGTCCTCAAGGGTGCCGGGAATCACTGAAGGCTTGCGCGAATCCTCAGAGTATGATTCTTTCCTTGCACCCACAAATTCAATATCACAGTTCCTGTAACGTAACATGGCAGTACCGAAGGTCTTGAAAACGGTCACTGTAATGTCCGGGCTTATCTCCATGGCGACCGCCCTGGCCAGTGAAGGGCCGTCACCCAGAACCACAATGTCAATGTCCTTATCAGGGTGTACCCTGCCCATGAGATGATCACGCACATATCCGCCGATGACATATACATCAACCTTCTCTCTGTCAGCCACGCGGGCGACAATCTCAAAAATCCTGTCATCAGGGAAGATATTCATGGTCTGTATGACAAATTAACCGTAACCGGTGACAAAATTACAATTTATAGCCTAACTTGTTGAAAAATTGATGTCAGACAACCTGCGGCACGGCTCTTGTTAAAGGTGAACAATAATTATAATAGTCTGTTAAACAATTAAAACAATAGATATGGCAGAGCATTTGACAAAAGAAACATTTCTGGAAAAGGTTTTCAATTTCGAGCAGAATAAAGAATGGAAATATGCAGGCGACAAGCCCTGCATAATTGACTTTTACGCTGACTGGTGCGGTCCATGCAAGATGGTTGCCCCCATTATTGAGGAGCTCTCAACGGAGTATGACGGTAAGCTCTATGTGTATAAGATTGATACTGAGGCTGAACAGGAGCTGGCATCGGTGTTCGGCATCAGGAGCATACCCTCGTTGCTGTTTGTTCCCCTGGAAGGACAGCCTCAGATGGCAATGGGAGCGTTACCTAAAGAAACGTTCGAAAAGGCCTTTAAAGATATATTTGGAATAGAAAAGAACTAAAAAGCAAAAAAAAATCATTTTTTCTTGCTTTTTATCAAAACAATATTGTAACTTATTCGTTTAATTTATTGAAGGTAGTTTTCTAACAGAAGAGTTAGTTTTCTGGAATTTAGGTTAGGGTTTCGAGTTGAAGCCCCGCTCAGGCGGGGCTTCCTTGATTCATGTGATGACCTTCGTAGTTGATGACTGGGCATCAGAACAATAGGATCAACTCCACTGCGCAGTAAAAGGATGATCCTATGATTTCAGATCCTCAATGATGCCTTCAATGCGCTCCTCGGTTTCACGCAGTCTTTTCCTGCAAATTTTTATCAGCTCTGCTGCCTTTCTGACATCCTCTGACAGCTTATCGATGTCAGGCTCGCCTTCCTCGATATTCCGGAGAATTTCCTCTATGCCTTTGACGGCCTCATTGAACCCGATCTCTTTTTTAGCCATGGTTTATCTATTGTGATTTATTTTGTTTACAGTGCTTGTTGCCTCGCCTGTTTCAAAGTGAGTTGTGATGGTGTCTCCGATATTAAGCTCTGACGGTGAGCGGACTATAATTCCATTTTTTGCCGTAAGGGTAAACCCTCTCTTCATCACACCTGCCGGGTCGAGGTGGCGCAGGGCGTTTTCAAGTCTGTCTGTCACCTCTGCAGCTGATCGGAGCATGTTGGCGGCGTCGCGGCGGAGTGTTTCGGAGTGGTATCCTGTCTGTTCGCGCTTGACCCTTACAATCAGCCTTGCGGTTGCGGCTGTGCGGTTCCGGAGAGAAGAGAGCTGTTCCCCGGCGGAGGATAGAGCCCCGTTCACTGCAGAGGTCAGCGCCCCGGCCATCGTGATGATCCTGTTCTCGCACCCGAGTGTCTTTTCTACCAGGAAATCTGCCACAGCTGTGGGTGTCTTCAGTGACTTCCATGCAACCATGTCAGTGACCGAGAGATCTTTTTCGTGTCCGATGCCAGTCATCACCGGCAGCGGAAACTGAGTGACATGGTATGCGATATTATAACTGTCGAACCAGCTCAGGTCGGTGGTAGACCCGCCACCCCTGATAATCACCACGGCATCGAATCTCCCAGCTTCTTCTGATACCAGGTTAAGCGCATCAGTTACGGAACGTTCAGTAAGCTCGCCCTGCATGACAGCCTCAAACAAATCAGGTTTAAAGATATATCCGTATGGGTTGGCTGTGAGGTGATTGATAAAGTCCTGGTATCCTGCTGCTTTTGACGATGATATGACGGCAATATGCCTGGGGTAGGGAGTGAGGGTGAGCTCGCGGTTCATCTCCATGACACCCTCCGTTGTCAGTCTTCTGATGATTGCCTCTCTCCGCAGGGCCATGTCTCCTGCAGTATAGGCAGGGTCAATATCGGTTATGTTAAGACTCATACCGTAGAGCTCATGGTATTCGACCGTTGCCTTGCAGAGGACTGATATTCCCTGTCTCAGGGGTATGCCGGTGCTTGCGGTAAAGAATGTGTTGAGCGAGCTGAATTTTGATGCCCAGATGGTAGCCCTGGCCCTGGCAATGATCCTTCCACCGGGCTTGTCGCTGCCAGTGAGCTCAAGATAGCAGTGGCCTGCGCCGTGGATCTTCATCTCTGCTATCTCGGCCGTTACCCAGAAGGACCCGGGGAGTGCCTCATAAATCTTGTCACGGATCAGTCCTTGCAGCTCCGGGAGCGATATCTTCTCAGCTTGGTTCATCTGGCAAGCCTGATCATTTTAAAGACCTTCTCTCCCTGGTCAGCAGAGACCTTGATGTACCAGACGCCCTGTCCCAGGTTACCAAGGCCATCGAGCCTGCAGGAGCGGGCCACGTAAGAAGACCAGGAGCGCTTCCATAATGTATTGCCCCCGATGCCGGTGACTGTCACGGTCAGATTGCCGGGAGGATCATGGAACCAAAGGTTTATCTCGTCGAAGAAGGGGTTGGGGCCAGCGGTCATCAAGACCTCAGGCCTGAAGGTGTAAATATCCTCGAGAAATACCAGGGCCCGGGTGAAGTCTGGCAGGCCATAGCCGTACAATGAATCGGGACTACTGTATCTGTCGCTGCTTTTATGCAGCGCGTCAATTATTTTTGAGGGCGATGAAGAGTGCACTGCCTGCATCAAAGAAGCGCAGAGCCCGCTTATGACGGGACAGCTGAATGAGGTGCCGCTGCCCTTGTGCCACACTCCGGGTTGGAACTGCATCGGCAGAAGCACGCCCGGGGCGACCACATCGGGCTTGATCTGCCCGTCAGATGAGTAGCCCGCTGATGAGAAGTCGGAGATGGTCAGATCCTGTCGCAATGCGCCTATTCCCAGTACATTGTCCCCGTCGGACGGAGCTATGATGCGGATCCACTCATTGTTACGCTCGTTGCCCGCGCTGTTGACTACCAGTATGCCTTTGGATGCTGCAATATTGGCAGCACGGGTGATGAACGCGGTACTGCCGTCCATGTCTGTGAATGAGTAGTTCATAGACGGGTCATCGAAAGTGAAGTATCCGAGTGATGAGGTTATGATGTCAGCCCCTGCGCTGTCAGCGTACTCCGCCGCCGCTGCCCAGTAGTCCTCCTCCACGGGGTATTCCGAGTCATCATCTTCCGACCGCAGCAGCAGGTACCTTGCCCCGGGAGCTGTTCCGTTGATGATACCCGGAAGAGTTCCGGCAAGTATTGAGAGGACGGATGTTCCGTGAGTATGGTAATCGTAAACAAAGTCTGAACCGGAGACGAAATTACGGGTGGCAATTATACCTTCCCTCTGCCTCAGGTGATCCAGAGACTCGATGAGATCGGCATTCAGGAAGCCGGCGTCAAGCACCGCGATCACAATATTCCTTCCGGTGAAGCCTGACTGGTGCAGTATCTGTCCGTTGTGAGGCAGTCTCGGATCAAAAGCATCAGGATCATCTGCAGGAACCGTCACACCGTATTTGTCAGCGGTCAGTTTGACAGGGCCCGATGGTCGTTTCACGAGCTTCACGCTGTCGACAAACCATAAGGCTTCCATTTCCCCTGTATCCTCCTGTTTCACTGACGAAAACAGGCCCGTGTTCATCCATTTTGAGGCACACCTGAAGGAGAGACCGAGGCTTGTCACTGCTGCAATGTGTTGTCTGCTTACAGGGATGTCTCTCTCGTCCGGGAAGGCTATCCCCTGTTCTTCCCTTCTGGCAACTGCAGCAGGGGAGAAAAGATCGTCCGGCGAATAAGCCTGCGGGCTTGCTCCCTTGTCATTGAAGTAAACACGATACAGATAAAGATCATTATAATCAGGGGAAAGCTGGGCGTTTGACTGAGAGAGGCCGGCAGCCAGCAGAAGGGTTATCAGAGTTTTTATAATCGCCCGCCGATTCATTGGATGATAGTCCCGTTTATATCCTTTATCTCAACTCTTCCCCTATTTTTTTCAAGGTCATCGAGGAATTTTGTCTCCTGCTCGGCCAGCTTCGGGTCGGCAGGTTTTCCTTCCTTATAAACGATTATCTGTTTCAGCGAACCATCCTCGTTAAATACCATCCAGTCTCCTGCCCTGACATTCTCCTTGTATCTGCCCTCGTATTGCAGCTTGCCGTTGGGGTGGTAGTATGAGAAAGGACCCTCAAGGCTTCCTGCCTGGTACTCCGCCCTGAGGCATATTGAACCGTCAGGATAATACTGAAACCACTCGCCGGTTCCGTTGCCTGAGTCCCATGTCATCTTTTCAGCCAGGGAGCTGTCAGGATAGAATTTCTGCGAGAGCCCGTGCCTGAGGTCAAGGTGATAGTACTCTTCACTGATGAGGTATAAGGGCCGGGTGGCTGACCAGATTTTCCAGAGGCCCTCCTTTTTACGTTCAATATACATTCCTTCTCCTGCCTTCAAGCCGTCTGCATAGAAGAATATTGCTACAGCCTCATCCTTTTTTTTGTCGCTGTATGTCAGTTCCGAGATCAGTATGCCCTCATTGTTATACCGTCTGAACACTCCCACAGGTATATCATTTTTGAAAGTGCCTTCATACATCACCTCGCCGTTAGGGTAATTCTTTATCCATGGGCCCTGTTTCATGCCTTTGGAATCGGTCATGTTTTGTGACATTGCCAACAAGGGCAGCATCATCAGACCTACTAATAAAAAGTACCTGCTTGACATTGTTTTCAGTTTGATGTAAAAGTAATAAAAAAGCCGCAACGCTCTTTGCGTTGCGGCTTCCGGGTTTCCATGAAAATTTATTCCTTGACCTCTTCGAAGTCGACGTCCGTGACCTGCTCGTCGCCGCCCTTGCCGTCAGTGTCGCCACCGGTGGGCTCTGACTGTGGTCCGGCCTGTGCTCCGGGATCACCCTGGGCCTGCTTGTACATGTCTTCCGAGGCAGCCTGCCATGCGGTGTTGATCTCCGCCAATGCACGGTCTATTTCCGTGACATCCTTATTCTTGTGGGCCTCGCGAAGCTGTCCGAGAGCATTCTCAATGCGGCCTTTTTTATCTGCCGGTATCTTGTCGCCATACTCCTTCAGCTGTTTCTCTGTCTGGAAGATCATGCTGTCAGCAGCGTTGACCTTGTCAGCCATCTCCCTGGCGGCCTTGTCGGCATTCTCATTTGCTCTGGCCTCATCACGCATGCGGCGTATCTCATCTTCACTCAGGCCTGATGATGCCTCGATGCGTATCCTCTGTTCCCTGCCGGTGCCTTTGTCCTTGGCCGAGACATGGAGAATGCCGTTGGCATCGATGTCGAAGGTGACCTCAACCTGCGGTATTCCTCTCGGTGCCGGCGGGATGCCGTCGAGGTGGAAGCGGCCGATGGTCTTGTTGCCCAGTGCCATTGGTCTTTCGCCCTGCAGCACATGTATCTCTACCGACGGCTGGCTGTCGCTAGCTGTGGTGAATGTCTCAGTCTTGCGGGTAGGAATTGTGGTGTTTGACTCAATCAGTCTCGTCATCACGCCGCCCATGGTCTCGATACCGAGAGAAAGCGGTGTTACGTCAAGCAGAAGCACATCCTTGACCTCACCGGTGAGAACACCGCCCTGGATGGCTGCACCTATGGCCACGACCTCGTCAGGATTGACACCCTTGGAGGGTGCCTTGCCGAAGAACTTCTCAACGATCTGCTGTATAGCCGGGATGCGTGTTGATCCGCCTACGAGAAGCACTTCGTTTATATCTGAGGTCTTCATGCCGGCGTCATCAAGCGCCTTCTGGCATGGTCCCAGAACAGAGTTGATCAGCTTGTCGGTCAGTTTCTCGAAATGAGCCCTTGTGAGTGTCTTCACCAGGTGCTTTGGAATACCGTTGACCGGCATGATATAGGGGAGATTGATCTCCGTGCTGGTTGTGCTTGAGAGCTCTATTTTCGCTTTTTCGGAAGCTTCCTTGAGTCTCTGGAGGGCCATGGGGTCCTTGCGGAGGTCAATACCCTCCTCTTTCTGGAACTCATCTGCAAGCCAGTCAATTACAAGGTTGTCGAAGTCGTCGCCGCCAAGGTGTGTATCACCGTTGGTCGATTTGACCTCAAATACGCCATCACCCAGCTCAAGAATGGATATATCGAATGTTCCGCCTCCCAGGTCGAAGACAGCGATCTTCAGGTCATGGGCCTTCTTGTCAAGACCATATGCCAGCGATGCTGCCGTCGGCTCGTTTATGATACGCTTTACTTTCAGTCCTGCGATCTCGCCAGCCTCTTTGGTAGCCTGGCGCTGTGAGTCGTTGAAATATGCCGGGACGGTAATGACGGCTTCAGTGACCTCCTGGCCGAGGTAATCCTCGGCGGTCTTCTTCATCTTCTGAAGCACGATGGCTGAGATCTCCTGAGGCGAATAATTGCGGTCGTCGATCTTCACCCTCGGGGTGTTGTTGTCGCCGCGGATGACCTGATAGGTCAATTTCTTCATCTCATTTGTCACCTCGTCAAAGTTCCTGCCCATGAAACGTTTGATAGATGAAACGGTCTTGGTAGGGTTGGTGATAGCCTGCCTCTTTGCAGGGTCACCTACCTTGCGTTCTCCGTTCTCAAGAAATGCCACCACCGAAGGGGTGGTCCTTTTGCCTTCACTGTTGGGGATTACAACTGGCTCGTTGCCTTCCATTACTGCAACACAAGAGTTGGTTGTTCCCAGGTCAATACCGATAATTTTTCCCATTTTTATTCTGATTTATACTTGAATTTCTTTTCTGATTTCCCTTTAAGAGACAATGTTTGTGCCACGGGGTCCGATCGCCGGTAATTATGAAATTATGTCATGATCATGGTAGAAGGCTGCACATGATGGTTTTTATTGTTATGACAAAACGGCAGACGAGGTCAAAAGAATTTCACCTTACCATATTCATTGTCTTATTTTGTAGCTTTGCAGATGACAAATACGGATAAGAAGATGTCAGAGCAGAAGGTTGTTAAGCTGGTGACCACCCACGTGCTTTACGAGATGAAGCTGAAGGGTGAAAAGATAGCTATGCTGACGGCATACGATTTTTCAATGGCCAGGATACTTGATGAGGCCGGAATTGATGTTATCCTTGTGGGTGATTCCGCCTCGAATGTCATGGCAGGCTTCGAGACCACCCTTCCTATCACCCTTGACAACATGATCTATCATGCTGCATCGGTTGTGAGGGGTGTTAAGAGGGCGCTGGTGGTTGTTGATCTGCCGTTTGGTACTTACCAGGGCAACTCACGTGAGGCGCTGGCATCAGCCATTCGTATCATGAAGGAGACAGGCGCCAGCGCTGTAAAGATGGAAGGGGGCCGCGAGATAGTGGAATCCATCGAAAGGATCCTCTCGGCCGGGATACCTGTGATGGGCCACCTGGGCCTGACACCACAGTCGATTCATAAGTTCGGTACCTATGTGGTTCGGGCACGCGAGGCTGAGGAGGCCAGGAAGCTCAAGGAGGATGCTAAGATCATAGAGAAGGCCGGATGCTTTGCTATTGTGCTGGAGAAGATCCCTGCCTCGCTGGCAGGAGAGGTGGCTGAGGCCGTCAAGGTGC
>JBHEOU010000035.1:8267-12293 GCA_046260645.1 Bacteroidales bacterium
GCAGGATGCGAGGTGCTGGGGATGATCGCCATCTTCACCTACGGCTTCGGTAAAGCCACCGACGCATTTGCTGCAGAGTCATGCAGTCTTGACACCCTCAGTAACTACACTGTGCTGGTAGATCTGGCAGCAACATCGGGGTATATAACTGAAGGAGATGTGGATACACTGAAGGAGTGGCGTATTGCTCCGGCGGAATGGGGAAAAGGGTAAAGTCGAAAGTCAGTAAAGTCGAAAGTCTGTAAAGTCTAAAGTCGAAAGTCCGTAAAGTCCGTAAAGTCGAAAGTCTATAAAGTCGAAAGTCAAAAGTATAGGCCGTAGGCCTTTAAGTATGGTAGCATCAGTGGCACCGTAAAAATAATAGGCTGTAGGCCTTTAAGTATTATAGGATAAGAGTTATCCCTATTAAAATTGGCTGAAGGCCATTAAGTAATGTAGAACAATGAGAAAAGATATTCCGGTCGTACTTTACGAAGACAATCATATCATCATTGTAAACAAGCGCTCTTCTGACCTGGTGCAGGGCGACAGCACCGGTGACGAGCCGCTTGATGACAAGGTGAGGGCATACATCAGGGAGAAATACAGCAAGCCGGGGGATGTGTTCCTCGGCGTGGTGCATCGGCTTGACAGGCCTGTCAGCGGATGTGTTGTCTATGCCCGCACATCCAAGGCCCTGTCGAGGCTCAGCGAGCTCTTCCGCACCCGCGATGTCAGAAAGACATACTGGGCTATCGTCTCCGAGCGGCCTCCTGCTGAGGAGGGTACCCTGAGCAACTACCTGAAGAAGAATGAACCCCAGAACAAGTCTTATGTTTACAACACCGAGGTGAAGGGGTCAAAGCTGGCGGAGCTGTCATACCGTGTGCTGGCCCGCTCAGAGAAGTATTACCTTGTTGAGGTTGACCTGCAGACCGGCCGGCATCACCAGATAAGGGCCCAGCTTGCAGCAGCCGGTTGCCCCATAAAGGGAGACCTGAAGTACGGATCGAAAAGATCGAATGAGGGTGGAGGTATTTCGCTTCACTCGCGCAGGGTATCATTCGTTCACCCGGTAAAAAAGGAGGAGATCAGCGTTGAGGCACCGCTTCCTGACGACAGGGTATGGAAGCTCTTTTCAGATCTGTAAGGTCACATACAAAAAAAAGAGAAGAGACACCTCTGCCGTATCTCTTCCCAACCTAACCCAAAACTAACCTGATTCAACCACCTTTGGAATGCTGCACCCTGGTTGACGGGTGTGCGCAGCATGAAAAACTGTTTCTATAAAAACTCAAACCATTTCCTTCAAAAGTATTGACTGTACAAAAATACGCCATAATAACCGGCAAGGGGTTAAAGTGAGGTTAAAACTGGTTAACAAAAAGTTAAATCGAATTCCACACTTATTAATATATATAATTTTGTGTCATGAACAAGCGGAAATTCTCCGGACTGATAGTACTGATGGTAGTCTCTGTTGTGGCAATTATCTGGGTGCAGGTGACGTGGATAGGCAATTCGGTCAGGGTGCAGAGTGAGCAGTTCGACTTTTTTGTTATCAACAGCCTGCGCAACACGGCCAGTTCAATGGAGACAAACCGCCGGATGAATTTTCTGAATGATATGTTTATCAGCGGATATTCTGCGCTTCCCCAGGCAGTAATGCGTTCGGCGCATGCCGGCGCTGCTTCGGAGAGCTTCAGTATAGAGAGCAAGTCTTCGTCAGAGATGGATTCCGTTGAGATCATTGTTTCAACAGGCAATAACCCGCCGGTCACGATGAAGGTATCACGTGATGATGCTCGGGTGACACTGCATAACAGCATCGTAGTTGGATCGGATGAGTACATGAGGTGGGTGCAGCAGCAGGCAATCGAATTTCAGTCGATGAGCAATCAGCTGGTGTCTGAGATGTTTGTCTGGGAGAGGAACATGAAGATCAACAGGGAAGAACTTCTGCACACTCTTCAGGGTGAGCTGACTGCTGCAGGAATCGATACCCCTTTTGAGTTCGCCATCATCCGGGGAGACTCCATAGTTGACGGGGTGTATACAAAAGTTAAGGCGAAGGATTTCCGGGAGAGCCCCTATAAGGTTAATCTGTTTGCTGAAGGGCTTCTGAGAAAGGGCGAGTCGCTTGCAGTGGTCTTTCCGCGAAGGACCAACTACGTGCTTGGTTCGATGGGCTTGATGCTGGGAGGATCCGGATTGTTCCTGCTGATAATAATTTCGACCTTCGCCCTCAGCCTCTGGTTCATTATAAGGCAGAAGAAGACCTCTGAGATGCAGGCCGACTTTATAAACAACATGACTCACGAGTTCAAAACCCCTCTTGCCACTATTTCACTGGCTGCAGACACCATTGCCAACAGCAGGGTGATCTCCGATGAGGATAAGGTTCGTCATTTCATAGGGATGATCAAGAAGGAGAACTCGCGCATGAACAGTCAGGTTGAGGCGATACTGCAGATAGCGACCCTCGATAAGCATGAGATGGATTTCAGGTTCAGCGAGACTGACCTGCATGATGTTATCATTCAGGCGATTGACACTATAGAGATCCAGGTGACTGACAGGGGCGGGATGATTAACCGGCATCTTGATGCAGAGAACAGTATCATTACCGGTGATGCCGAGCATCTGCGTAATCTTGTGCATAACCTGCTTGACAACGCCAACAAGTACTCGGAACAGTCTCCGGAGATCACCGTCACGACAGAAAGCAATGAAAACGGTATTTTGCTGGCGGTGGAGGATAAGGGGATCGGGATGAGCAAGGCCGTGCAGCATCGGGTGTTTGAGAGGTTTTACCGGGAGGCGACAGGTGACATACACAACGTCAAGGGATTCGGCTTGGGGTTGAACTATGTAAAAGCCATCACCGACGCCCATGGCGGAACTGTGACTGTTGAGAGCGAACAGGGAAAGGGAAGCATTTTTACAGTATTTTTACCTTTTAACGGTGAGTCAAGGGCATGAGCAAGAAGAATGCAAGGATATTTCTGGTTGAAGATGACCTGAGCTTCGGTTCAGTACTCAAATCGTACCTCGAGATCAATGATTTTGACGTCGATCTGGTTGACGATGGCAAGACTGCTGTCGATACATTTCGTAAAGGGGTTTATGATCTTTGCATTCTTGACGTGATGCTGCCTCATGTCGACGGATTTACAGTAGCCACAGAGATACGGACCATGAACTCGGTTATACCGATCATTTTCCTGACTGCAAAGAAGCTTAAGGAAGATCTCTTGCGCGGTTATGGTGTGGGTGCGGATGATTATATCACAAAGCCGTTTGACACGGACATTCTTCTTTGCAAGATAAAGGCCATCATCTCCCGGAGGGATATCCAGGACGGCTCAAGGGATGTATATGAGATAGGGAAGTACATCTATAA
The DNA here is from genome assembly GCA_046260645.1 of Bacteroidales bacterium. GTDB lineage: Bacteria > Bacteroidota > Bacteroidia > Bacteroidales > VadinHA17 > SR-FBR-E99. Next base: position 11,650 of record JBHEOU010000035.1, read on the forward strand.
TGCGAAACTGCGTACGTTGTCCATTGCCGGGCAGGAGCGGCAGCTGTCGCCCAAGGAGGGGCAGCTGCTTGAGATGCTGGCACTGGCACCCAATTCGCTGGTGAGCCGGGAGGCTGCGCTTAAGAAGATATGGGGTACTGATGACTACTTCACTGCCCGCAGCATGGATGTGTATGTTACCAAGCTCCGCAAGTACCTGGGTGATGACCCGCAGATAACACTTAAGAATATCCACGGCAGCGGGTTCCAACTTCTCGTCGGTGAGCAGGAATAGGCTCGAAGTCTTCAGTCCTCAGTCCCCAGTCTTCAGTCCACAGTCCCCAGTCTTCAGTCTTCAGTCTTCACGTAATCAACCACTTACACGACTGCCGACTGATTTTGGCTGCCGACTGCTGACTGCCGACTCATTTAGCAAGATTGCTCCGTGTGAAGCTGAGCGGCATCAGCGACTGGCAGTTTTCAAGGACGATGACTGCCGACTCTCCTGCAAGAATCACCCTGACAGGCTTGCCCAGCCTTTGTTCCTCCTCAATAAGCATCTGCCGGCAGTTGCCGCACGGGGGTACCGGGTCTCCGGTGAGCTTTCCTCCGGAGAGGGCTGCAATAGCTATTGCCACGGATCTCTTATCATGGTGGTTTGCAAC
>JBHEOU010000035.1:12303-12669 GCA_046260645.1 Bacteroidales bacterium
GCAGAATTGCAGCACCTACCATGAAATTAGAATAGGGGGCGTAAGCTCCGGAGGCTGCGGCGACAGCCTCTTCAGCCAATTTCCTGTCTGCATCGGGGAGCTCATCGATTCCCTGATACTCCAGGTAAGAGATGATTACTTCTCTCTTGTTCATCATAATAAGAATTGAATAGTAAGGTATGATGCAACCCCCATGGTTCTGATTTTACACTCTTGTGTCAGTGTTTTTGGAAACATGGGTGTTTCATATGCAATCAGAGTGATCTTTAGCGCAATAAAAGTAATAATATTTTTCCTCCGGTGCCGGAATTTACAATGGTTAAGGACATTTTTATATTTTTGTCCAAAACTGATCAGATGAGAAAC
>JBHEOU010000350.1:0-1181 GCA_046260645.1 Bacteroidales bacterium
TCTTTCGGAGGCTTCTCCGATCATCTCGTCAAACTCCGCCAAAAAGCATAAGCTGGGATCGTCAGGCTTCCTTGTAAACAACATGGAACTGAAGATATGTGATGATGAGGGCAATGAACTCCCCACCGGACAAAAAGGAGAGATAGTGATCAGGGGCGGTAATGTCATGCACGGCTACTGGATGAATGAGACCGCTATAAGGGATGCGCTTCGCGACGGATGGCTCTATACCGGAGACATGGGATACATGTCCGAAGACGGCTTCCTTTATGTGATGGGGCGTTTCAAGAGCCTTCTGATAGCAGATGACGGGGAGAAGTTCAGCCCTGAAGGGATTGAAGAGGCAATAAGCGAGCAGTCAAAATACATTGACCAGTGCATGCTGTACAACAACCAGAAGCCATATACAATAGCGCTGGTAGTTCCAAACCAGCATACCCTGAAGATCTATCTTGAGGACCGCAACCTCTCCGCCACTACCGAGGAGGGAAAACGCGCCGTGCTCAACCTGATTGAGCATGAGGTAAATGAATACCGGATAAACGGCAGGTACGGGCACATGTTCCCGCATCGCTGGCTTCCGGTGGCCCTTGGGGTACTCAATGAAAGCTTCAATGAAGAGAACGGAATGATGAACTCAACCATGAAGATCGTCAGGGGAAAGATAACAGAAAGGTACAGTGACCTGATCGAATGGTTGTACACGCCTATGGGTAAAATAACATTTAACGAACGCAATATGGAAGAGGTCGAGAAGATGAAACTCGGCTGACCCTTAAATAGTTCCGTCATGAAGCTGAAGATTGTGGACTGATCAGACAATCAGTCTGCTCTTAAAGGGCAGGAATGTCATGAAGTCAGCGTGATGAACTATATATGCCTCCGTGGTGCGTTTCACAAGGTCACCCTCATGAGCATGGGCTGCGATAATATGGCAGACCTCAGGCGGCACACCGCATTCCTCTGCAAGGCTTACGCCTGAGAAGGGATGTCTGAGATACTGTCCATATTTGCCCTGAAAAGCCTTACCCTGTGCATCCAACTCATATTCAAGCATTTTGCCAACATCGGCAAGAATTGCTCCTGCAATCAGGACATCCATATTGACAGGCAGTTCATCGCCGAAGAAGCTGTTCATCTTCTCACCGGCCTCCCTGGCAACGTGCACCACGCATCTCTTG
>JBHEOU010000351.1:0-1170 GCA_046260645.1 Bacteroidales bacterium
GGGAGTCGATGAAAAAGGATAGTTCGGTTGTATTAAGCATGGCATAGTTGGAACGGTAGAGATCCAGTCCTGACCTGCTGAGACCGAAGCCGGTCAGCTCGATGACCATGGTCTGTTCGCTGAACCTGTCGCGCCGGAAGGGATACTTTCTCTTATCCTGTGGCACATTCTTCTCCTCTATGTCTTTGTAGGCATACCCGTTGAAGAGGGTCAGGATGAGACCGCTCTCGTCGCCGGTGACGGTCATGTAGCCCGAGTCGGCATGGATGACGGCCGTGTTGCCTATCCCTTCACGGTGGTCGTAGATATAGATACCCTCAAGCCTGCTGGTCTCGGGGTCCTTGTCCGTGATCTTAATGGCGAATCCGTCGATGCCATTATAGAATGTGCCAGCCTGGATATTCAGTTCCGGCCTCTTACGGCGAATATCATGGAGGAGTGTCCGGGCCTTGCGGGTTGAGATGGGCAGGATGTAGTCGGCAAAGAGAAAGGAGGCTACTGCCAGGCAGGATGCGAATATGAATATTGGCATCATAATGCGCTGGAGGGGTACGCCGGAAGATTTGAGGGCTGTCAGTTCAAGGTATTCGCCCAGGTTTCCGAAGGTCATAAGGGAGGCGAGTAGGATAGCCAGAGGGAGGGAGAGAGGGACGAAAGTAAGGGAGAACTGGAAGAGGAGCTCGCCAAGCACCTTCAGATCGAGGCCTTTGCCGGCAAGTTCATCGACATACATCCAAAGGAACTGGAGTATGAAAATTATGAGTACAATAAAGAACGTAAGGATCAACGGTCCTATGAACGATCTTATCATAAACAGATCGATTTTCTTCATCGTCTCGGGTGTGGTACAAACGTACGTTAAATTTGATAAAGATACAACGCTCTTTCAGTCGGTGAGGCCCAGCACCTTTCTGAGGTTTGAGATCTGCGAGTCCCACAGGTCTTTTGCGTCATCAACCTCATCCTCTTCGGCGTGGTCAGTGATCATCAGTGCGGTGTCACCGGTCAGTTCATGGATCACCAGACGGAATTCAAAGAAGTTTGTTTCGGTGTCAGCGAAGTCGAGCCAGTCGAACCGAACAGCTTTGTGTTCCCTTATGTAGATAAGGCGGGCGCGGGCTCCGGTCTTATCCCACCAGAAGGTATAGATATCGCCTTCGACTGTTACGT
>JBHEOU010000352.1:0-1146 GCA_046260645.1 Bacteroidales bacterium
CTGTAAAACTGATCATAGGAGTAAGATGAATAACGGCGCGAAAATAATGAATATAAAAAGAAAGCTGGCGGCTGTCATTGCGTTGCTGGTCCTCTGCGCTATCTCAGGCGTTGTCATGGCACAGGAGCCTCCGCCGAGGCCTGTGACAATTACTTATAACAGTTCCCAGCCACTTGCGTTTGGTGCCTTTTCCCCCGGTGCTGCCGGCGGTACAGTCACCGTTAATCCTGACGGCACAAGAAGCTCTGCCGGAGATATTGTACTGTTGTCATTGGGTTTCGCGTATACCCCGGCAATGTTTTACATAGAGGCCAACGAGGGTACGGTGCTGTCAATTCTTATCGATCCTCCGGTTACTCTTACGGGCAGCGGCGGAGGAACGATTACACTACAGGCAGAAGGAACGCTTCCGACATCACCCTTTGTAACAACGGTTCCCTGGCCAGAGAAGACAACCGTGCTGGTGGGAGGCATACTTACAATCGGGAATATAGTTGCAAATCCACCAGGCAATTATACAGGGAATTTTAGTATTACACTAGTCCAGGAATAGACCCCCCCAAAGCTTATGAATCTTTAAATGACAAAAACAAAGACATATTCCGGAATGAAAAGCTCAGGACTATTGTCTTTTGTTTCGTCAGGATATCATTTGTTTCTGTTTTTGATCCTGCTACAGGTAGGTCTTCCTCTCACAGCACAGGAGGAACCTCTCTATGACGAGATTCCGGTTTATATCAGGCTGCCTTACCTGGGGGTAAGTGAGATAGATGCGCTTATTAAGGATGAGGAGGTTTATCTTCCCGTCACGGACCTTTTTGATTTCCTGAAGATAAGAAACGTTCCGACGGATGATCTCAGTTCTATCACCGGGTTCTTCATTAACCCTGAAGCTACCTATACGGTTGACAGGCAGGGCAACAGAATCATCTTCGGTAACCGCACATGGGAGCTTGAAGAGGGAGATCTTGTCAGGTCAGAGACCAACCTGTACCTGAAGTCAGACTGGTACGGGAAGATCTTCGGGCTTGAATGCCGCTTCAGTTTCCGTGATCTTACCGTTAATATAGATACAAAGCAGGAATTGCCCGGCATAAAGGAGATGAAGCTTCAGGAGATGCGTGCCAACATGACACGTCTCAAGGG
>JBHEOU010000353.1:0-1122 GCA_046260645.1 Bacteroidales bacterium
GTGCTGGAGGGGAATAAAAACTACGGCACGATGGCCGGAGTAGAGTATGCTGAAGTATACTGGCAGCATCTCGGGGGAGGATTCCAGAAAGACCCCCAGATACAGCGCGACCTGAATGAATTCATTGTTAAACAATAATATACCACACAGATGAATCTGAATGAAAAGAAGTACAGCAAGTTCGCCCTTGTGCGCGAGATGATGGAGACACCGGGAATAATCAGGTCATTCAGGCCTGAGGTCTCTGTGCCTTATCTCAGGGCTTTTAAAAAGAAGAAGGGATTGTTTCTTACCGGGGAGGGCAGCAGCAGGCTGTTTCCCGCAAAGAGGGCCATCTTCTCGTCGCTGAAGAAGGAATTCATCCTGCCTGTGATGACGGAGGGCTGTACCCAGTCACTCGATTACAACCTCCGCGATTTCGTGGTGTTTGCCGCATCCAACTCAGGTCAGACAAAGGAGGTGATCCGCCTTGTCAACGCCCTGAAAAAGAAGAAGCATGATGCCGTCTTCGGCATGACAGCCAACAAGAACACGAAACTGGAGGAATATGCTGATGCAACCCATGTGCTGAGCTGCGGAAAGGAGAACGCCGTAGCCGCAACCAAGTCGGTGGTGGAGCAGGGCTTGTTCTATGATTCCCTGATGCGTAACATGAGGGGGGAGAAGATGACGGGACTGAAGAAAGCCGCAGACCAGGCAGAGGAGGTTCTCACGGCAAAGATCGATAAGAAGATAATTGATATGGTTCGCAATGCCGGCATGATATACTTTGCCGGGCGTGACAACGGTGTCGCCGCGGAGCTGGCACTGAAGACCAATGAGATAACCCGCAAGAAGTCGGCTTTCCTTGAAGGTACCTTCGCCCTCCATGGCATAGAGGAGGTGATGAATAAGAATGAGGTCCTGATATGGGTTGATCCTTTCGAACATGACCATGACAAATTCATGGAGTGTATCGTGAAGGGGGCCGGGGTCAATGTCATCGCGATAGCTAAAAAGAAGACCATTTTTCCGACAATCGTCATTCCTGACGGAGGACAGTACGCTGAGTACCTGCAGCTTGTGGCCGGGTGGAACATACTGGTTGAGACCGGTATCGCCCTTAAGATCGATCTTGATCAC
>JBHEOU010000354.1:0-418 GCA_046260645.1 Bacteroidales bacterium
CCAATGGACTGTGCAGCAATAACACCAACGGCCTCGCCGATTTGCACCATTTTACCTGTTGACAGATTGCGTCCGTAACATTTACTGCAGACACCACGGGCTGATTCACAGGTCAGCACTGAACGTATTTCAACCTGGTCAATCGGTGATTCCTCGACCATGGCTGCGACATCCTCTGTAACTTCCTCTCCCGATTTAGCTATCAATTCACCTGTCAGGGGATGATACACATCATGCACTGTTGTACGGCCAAGAATTCTTTCATACAATGTTTCAACAACTTCCTCATTCTTCTTAATCGCTGTAGCGATCAGTCCGCGCAACGTACCACAGTCAAACTCGTTGATGATCACATCCTGTGAAACATCAACCAGACGACGTGTCAGGTAACCGGCATCAGCTGTTTTCAGGGCTGTAT
>JBHEOU010000354.1:558-1091 GCA_046260645.1 Bacteroidales bacterium
CACCTGAATCGAGCATCATATAAACAGGATTGAATCCCTGGTTATCGCTGCTCAGCTGTTTCATTAGCGTTTGGGTAAGTTTGGCGTTGGTATGTGTCCAAACATCAATGATCTGGTTATACCTTTCATTGTTGGTTATCACACCCATATTATACGATTCAAGAACCTCATCCACCTGTTCGTACCCCTCAGTAACAAAAATATCCTTCTCATCAGGTACAATTACATCATCCAGGTTAAAAGAAAGTCCCCCTTGATATAACCAATTCCCAGGGGAACAAACTCATTAAAGATAACACGACCAACAGTTGTCTCGATAATCTCTGTTTCGCCATTTTCAGAGCCAAACTTAGGTATCTTAACCTTAATGATTGCATGCAGATCAACCTTCCGCTCATTGTAAGCGATGGTCACCTCTTCCGAAGAGTAGAAGGTTAGACCTTCTCCCCTGACCACATGCTCTTCAGTTGATCTCCTGGCCTTAGTGATGTAGTAGAGTCCAAGTACCATATCCTGCGAAGGCACTGTGATAG
>JBHEOU010000355.1:0-1061 GCA_046260645.1 Bacteroidales bacterium
GGGCATCACACCGGTCGGATGTTCGGTACTTATGTACAATTATATCGACATTGATTTCCAGGAGGCAGCCCATGGCAGAGCCCCGGCGCTGGCCACCGCCGTCAAGCGGCTGATGCCCGACAAGTTCGTATTTACATACCAGGGCGACGGTGACCTGGCTGCCATCGGCACGGCGGAGACCATTCACACATGCAACAGGGGAGAAGACATCCTCATCCTGTTCATCAATAACGGCATCTACGGCATGACCGGCGGACAGATGGCTCCGACAACCCTTGAAGGTATGAAGTCGTCAACATCACCCTACGGTCGCGACATATCCACTATGGGTTCTCCCATCAAAATGGCCGATATCGTGGCACTGCTGCCAGGCACCTGCTATGTTACAAGGCAGAGCGTCAACACAGCCGGAGGCGTGAGGAAGCTGAAAAGAGCACTCAAAAAGGCTGTTCAGTACCAGAATGAAAAGAGAGGTACCTGTTTCATAGAGGTGGTCTCAAACTGCCCCTCGGGATGGAAGATGACCCCGGTGGAGTCAAATAAATGGATGGAGGAGAACATGTTTCCATTCTATCCCCTCGGCGACATCAAGGTTCCACCCGAAAAATAAATCTTCTGCAGGTTAGAAGCATAACACAACCCGAAGTATGGTACAAGTAGAGTTTTAATTAATGATCAGATCATGACAGAAGAAATTATTATAGCAGGTTTTGGAGGACAGGGTGTTCTCTCAATGGGCAAGATCATGGCCTATTCGGGCATGATGCAGGATATGGAGGTGAGCTGGATGCCTTCATACGGACCCGAGATGAGGGGCGGCACCGCCAACGTCAACGTGATACTCAGCGATGAGCGGATAAGCTCTCCCATCCTCAGGAGCTTTGACACGGCCATCATCCTCAACCAGCAGAGCATGGACAAGTTCGAGCATACCGTCAAGCCGGGCGGTACCCTTATCTATGACGGCAACGGCATAACAAGGCATCCGGAAAGGAAGGACATAACCATTTACCGCATTGATGCGGCAGAGGAGGCATCGAAGATGAAGATGCAGAAGGTGT
>JBHEOU010000356.1:0-257 GCA_046260645.1 Bacteroidales bacterium
CGCTCATCCTCTTCGGCATCAGAGAACAGGATGAAAAGGTGGAGAAGAAAAAGGATGATCCGCCGGTGGCCAACGTGGATATATGGCACTGGAATGACGAAAGGATACAGTCGCAGCAGATGAAGCAGGCAGCCCGCGACAAACGGTTTACCTACCTCTCATCGGTGGTGGTGGCTGAAAGCAGGTTTATCAGAATTGCTGACTCAACAATGAGACATGCTGAGGTGAGCAGGGATGGCAGATGGGTGATTGGCAGG
>JBHEOU010000356.1:390-1025 GCA_046260645.1 Bacteroidales bacterium
CTCACAAAAGGGATCTTGGTTTTTCACCCGACAGCAAAAACTTCCTTTTCTGGAAGGATGGTGAGGTGTGGAACTATATACTGTCGTCCGGCAGCCTCTACTCTGTAACGGAAAAGAGTGATGCTCAATTTGAAAATCAGGAGTTTGACTACGCAAGGGAACGTCCGCCATATGGGGTGGCCGGATTTACAAAGGACGGCAAAAATGTCATCCTCTACAGCAGGTATGACCTCTGGCTGCAACCCCTTGACGGCAAAAAGGCCAGTTGCATAACCAACGGTTATGGAACAGAGAATGAGATCGTACTGAGATATATTCAGACTGACCGTGATGAGAAGTTTATTGACAACACCAAACCCCTTCTGCTCTCGGCTACCGGACAGTGGACAAAGAAGGCAGGATTCTTCACTCTGGAAAAGGGGAAATTAAAGGAGCTGCTCTATACTGACAATAACTACGGACGCATCACCAAACCAGAAAAGAGCGACAAGTACATGCTCACGCGTGAATCGCCACGGGAATACCCCGATTACTATGTTACAGATACCCGCTTCAGCAGCTTTGACCGACTGTCAGATGCCAACCCTATTGTTGATAACTACAACTGGTACAACAATATACTTATTGAATACACC
>JBHEOU010000357.1:0-1005 GCA_046260645.1 Bacteroidales bacterium
GGCCATGGCGGAGGAGACCGCCGCATCAGTTATTGCAACCTGCCTCAGTCCCCGATCCGTCACAAGCGTCCTTGTTCCGAGTGCAATGCGCATGACCATCTGCAGGGCGAAGAAGAGGAAGACCCGCATCGAATGGCTGTTCCATTGCAGAGCCTCATCAATCCTGCCCCTGACAATCAGCGAGAATGCATGTGACAAACCGCATGACGGACAGGGCTCCCCGGTCATCATCTCATGTACACACGGTACAGGATATTTCTCCTCATCAGGGGAATAAAAAAAGGAGTAACCCATTATTAACAGGATTACTCCGGCAAGTATGAAATTAACTAAAAAATAAGGTCTGCTGGAGGGATTCAGTCTTACCACTGCCCTTTGGTAGTATCTTTTTTTGTACCCTTCTTAAGGCTGTCAGGCGTGCCCTCAAGTTCTTCAAGCCTGTCTTTCATCTCATCCTTCTTTGCAGAGGTTTTGATCTCTACGGTTTCGTCGCCATTATCGATCCTGATGGTCACTTCCTTGTCGCCAAACTCTTTCTCAATATCTTTGGTAACATCCCTGATCACCTGTTCGATATCTGAACCCCAGTTGCCTGACTTATTAACGATCTTGCCGATAACGAAGCTCTGTGAGACAGAGATCATGAGGGCGATTATCGCGACCACCAGGCCACCAATGAGCATCCCCTGGTTGTTGTTCGGCCGCGACAGTCCTATTATTGCCAGGACGATGGCTATCACTGCCGGTATGATGGCTATCAGGCCGAGGCATGGGACCACTGCCAGCAGGAACGCTATTATGGCTGTCACGAGCGCACCGACACCCACACCCGACTGACTGTTGTTTTTTACTTCTTCCATTGGTTCAAGTATTAGATTTTTCCTATTTTTCTTTCAGGATTTTATCTGTATCCTGTTCTAAAGACGTAACCGGAACCTCAATGATGCGTCCCTTCTCTATTTTATTTTCAAAAAAAATGAATGTAGGAACTCTTTCTATGCCCAG
>JBHEOU010000358.1:0-999 GCA_046260645.1 Bacteroidales bacterium
ATGCGCAAATACCGGGAATTGGGCAATGAGTATGATATTGTGATCCGGTTTAAAGAAGATGACCGCAACTCCATATCGGATATACAGAATATACTCCTTACCAACCAGCAGGGAGAAACAGTCAGGCTGGGAGAGGTGGCCGATATTGTTGAGTACTGGGTTCCGCCAAACATTGAGCACAAAAGCAGGCAGCGTGTAGTCAGTGTTACGGCAACACCCTACGAGGTGCCGGTGAATGTGATCTCGGCAGAGATATCAAGAATTATCGGTAACATGGATATTCCTTCGGATGTGTATGTGGAGGAGGGCGGCGCCATTGAGGACATGGCTGATCATGTTCTCCATCCCCTTTGCATTTACAGGTGTAATTTTGGCACACCTTGTAACAGGAATTACCATGAGTACCATTTCTCTTGTAGGAGGGATCATGCTGATCGGTATCGTGGTGAAGAATGCGATTGTGCTGGTCGACTATATTAACCTGATGCGCGACAGGGGATATGAACTGCGTGAAGCGATTGTGTTGTCGGGAAAATCGAGATTGAGACCCGTACTGATGACCTCTTTAACAACAAAAAGCGATTATGATTTTATGGAGCAAATTGAAGAATGACAGGACATTGAACGTGTGAGTAAATAGCGATAACAAAAAAGAAGCGTTGGATATAGAAAGAACCAACGCTTCTTCAAATCATCAACGAAAATGAAAGCAATATTTATAGTATATAACCAGGCACACACCGAGAAGGTGGAATATATGTTTGAAAAGCTGAACCTTCGGGGATTTACCCGGTGGACCGGTCTCACCGGGCGCGGCAGTGAAACCGGCGATCCCCATATGAACACCCATACCTGGCCGGAGCAGAATACCGCTCGATTGGCAGTTGTGGAAGATGACATGGTAAAGCAGGTCCTTGATGCTGTTAGGCGCATGGATGAAGTGAACAAGGATGTGGGCGCCCGCGCCTTTGTCTGGAACGTGGAGGATATGTATTAATT
>JBHEOU010000359.1:0-973 GCA_046260645.1 Bacteroidales bacterium
AATTAGACTCTTCTGGTCTATGCCAGGCTTTTTCTCCTGTTTTTTTCTTACCATTTCAAGCTTGATTTTCCTGTTGCAAAGATAGGCTGAAATTGGCTATCTTTGAGTTGATTATAAAAAAATGATATCACTCTCTTCTATACCTTCTCATTCATCTGATGTGGTTTTCCGCAGGATCAACGACGAATTTCTGCTGATCCCTCTTACGGACAACATTGCCGATATGGATTCGCTGTACCGGCTTACTGAGACCGGTGCTTTCATCTGGGAGCTGATAGACGGCGAGCTTGCCATCAGTGATATAACATCCAGGGTAGCAGAAGAGTTCGAAGTAGAGAAGGATGTTGCAGAAAAAGACATTCTCGGGTTTTTCGGGGAGGTACAGGAATTCCTTCATTTCAGAGAGCGGTGACTGCTGATCTCATCATAGCCGGCAGGATGATACGCCTGCGGTCGGACGATGGCATCACTCTCCGGCCCGATGAGCGTTTCATGGCTTTCATGACTGTTTCGCGGCCGGCAGTGGATGGGGGAGGTGCGACAGCCGCTACCGGTGGGGCTGAGCTGACGGTTGACGCCGAAGCTGACCTGAGGCAGGCTTTTTCTGCCACGCAGGGGCCTGAACGCCAGCCGGAGCTGACGGTTGATGTCTTCCCGGGAAAGGCCGAACTCCCGGCTGATGCGAAAAAGGTGTTTGACGCCCGGCTGATGGAGGAGACGCCTGACGGGATGCGCGACACAGGCGAGCCCTTCTGGGAGATACTGACCGGGAAAGATATTACCTATGCAAAAGTTTATCTTAAGGATCCCGTTCGCAATCCTGTTCTTGTCATGCCTCACGGGAAGATGGCCTGGCAGATCTTCGCTGACGGACAGGGCCCTGATGTCGAACCCCTCCCTTACCCGCTCGACGGACAGGGTCCTGTTGTCAATCCCCTCCCTTACCCGCTCGACGGACAGGGTCCTGTTGTCA
>JBHEOU010000036.1:0-12573 GCA_046260645.1 Bacteroidales bacterium
ACCTGCCTGTATGAAAAAACAAAACTGGTACAAGCTGATATATCAATTTGCAATCATTGGTATTCTTACATTTATGGGTTTCCGCCTGCTCTTTGACAAGGCTTACGCTCCCGACTTCGAAGCTTACTGTCCGTTTGGCGGACTCCAGGCGCTGGGAAGCTATGTTACCATGGATTCCCTCTCCTGCTCCATGACCAGCACCCAGATCATGATGGGAGTAGTCCTCTTTATCGGAATCGTGCTCTTCTCAAGGTTGTTCTGCGGCTATATCTGTCCTCTCGGCACGATAGGAGAGTGGATAGGCAAGCTGGGTGAAAGGCTGAAGGTGAGGATAACACCAAAGGGTTTTATTGACTATGCCCTCCGTCTCCCCAAGTATGCATTGCTCTTTATAACATTCTACTTTACTCTCAAATCGAGCGAGCTCTTCTGCAAGAAATTTGACCCATACTATGCCGTTGCCTCCGGGTTTGACAGCGATGTGGTGCTTCTCTGGTCCCTGCTGGCCATTGTGGCCCTTGTACTCGGATCTCTTTTCATCAGGCTCTTCTGGTGCAGGTACCTCTGCCCGCTTGGAGCCCTCTCCGCCATCTTCAAATTCTCATGGTGGTTCCTTGGCATAATGGCTGTCTATGTGGTCCTGCTGCTGGTAGGGCTGGAAATATCATATGTTTATCCGCTCATCATAATAACGGCGGGAGGCTACATACTGGAGGTGGCCCGGATGAAGAAAGTATGGCCTGACCCGGTCCATATCACCCGCAATACCACCACATGCATTGACTGCGATCTCTGTTCAGAGGAATGCCCGCAGGGAATAGACGTGGCATCAATGGTGAAGGTGACACATACAGACTGCACTCTGTGCGGCGACTGTCTTCACGCTTGTCCCGAGAAAGATACCCTTCAGATAAATAGGAAGAACATGAAGTGGCTGCCGGCTGCGGTGCTTGGCGCTCTCATTGTCCTTGGCATCACTGCGGGAACCCTGTTTGAGCTTCCTACCATTGACCAGAAATGGGGCACACCTGAACAGATAAAGAGCGCTGGCCTCTTTGAGATGTCAGGACTGAAAAACATCAAGTGCTTCGGCAGCTCGACAGCCTTCGCCAACCAGATGCGAAAAGTGGAGGGCATTTACGGCGTCTCGACATATGTGGCAAGTCATTCGATACATATACTCTATGACACTACCCTCTACAACGATGAGAAACTGCAGCAGATGATCTTCGTGCCAGTAAAGCGTGTCATTGAGCCTGTCTCAAAAGATGTCGACTCAGTTGCTTACTACAGCCTCACTATTGATAAGTTCTTCGATCCGCTTGATGCCACGTACCTTCAGCATCTGCTTGACCAGAAGACCGATGCCTGCGGCTTTCAGTCCGATTTCGCCTGCCCGGTGATAGTGCGTATCTACTTCCCGGCAGGAAAGGAACCAGTCATGGAAGATCTTGTTGCAGCCATTGAATCAAAGAGCCTTACATTCACCGCAAACGATAACGAATTCCATGTGAAGCTCCCTTACAAAGTCATCACCTTTGATGAACAGCCGGTGACCCTCTCAAAGGCAGAATACGCTAATGCCATGTTCATCCCAACCAATTCACGCTTCAACGGATTCTCCGGCTTCACCAATGACGTTGTTTCACAATATATTGTCAACATGGGGGCAAATGCGCTGCTGAAGGCACGGTATACCTACCTGGTAAGCCATCTCTCGAATGACAAGGGTGTAATTGCGTTTGAGACAATGCTGGACTCACTTGGAACTGAACTGGGAGTCATCCATTTCGTTGACACGGTCACAGCGCCGGAAAACATCTATGCGGCCGTCAATGCCGACTCACTCCTTTTCCATTATTCAGACGGGCGCACGGGTAAGCTTGCCAATCCGTTCAAATTCCCAGACCCCGGCATCATAAAATAAAAATCAACCGACAAAGCCAATAATTATAAAACCAACAACCGCTAACCGCCATATGTACGCAATTGAGTGCAAAAACCTCACCCATTATTACGGAAAGAAGCTGGTCTATGAGAACCTGAGCTTCAACGTCGAAGAGGGCAAGATACTTGGTCTCCTCGGCAAGAACGGGACAGGCAAATCAACCACTATAAATATCCTTAACGGGTTTCTCCAGCCATATTCCGGAGAGTGCCTTATCTACGGAGAGAATACTCAGACGCTCACCCCGGAGTTAAAGAGAAGGATAGGATTCCTGATAGAAGGACATGTGCAGTATTCATTCATGAATATTCACCAGATTGAAAAATTCTATTCAGGATTCTACCCCGGATGGAACAGTGCCCCCTACTGGGAGCTGATGTCAAAGCTGAAGGTCACCCCGAAGCAGAAGATCTCAACAATGTCATGCGGTCAACGGTCACAGGTGGCACTGGGTCTGATCCTTGCACAGGATCCGGACCTGCTCATCCTTGACGACTTCTCGATGGGACTTGATCCGGGTTACAGGAGACTGTTCATAGACTATATGCGTGAGTACGCCAAGGCCGAACACAAGACCGTATTTGTCACTTCGCACATCATTCAGGACATGGAGAGACTGATAGATGACGTCATGATCATGGATTACAACAAAATCCTTGCACAGCAGCCCGTTGAACAGTTCATGAGCACCTTCAGGCAGTTCAACATCACCCTCGCCCTACCCGGGCAGGAGGTTGACCTGGATGGTATCGCGGTCAATATCGAAAAGGTTAAGGACAAGATAGAGTTCTACACCTACTCAAATGAGAACGAAGTCAGGAGTTACCTCAAGTCAAAGGATATAGACTTCACTTCATTTGAAGAGAAGAAGATGTCGCTGGAGGATGCCTTTATAGGGCTGACACGCAAATATTAACTATGAATCTTATCTCAATGGTGAAATCAATTTTATATAAAGAGTGGATAAAGATCAGGCTGATAGTACTGATAGCCCTTGGCCTCAGCCTTATGGCCCTGATCAACATATTCCTCAAGGTGCGGCATGACATATTGTTCGTAGATGCGGCAAACTACTGGTACTCATTCCTTTTCAGAGGCGTTACCTACTTCGGGATACTTAAGTTCCTGCCTTTCGTGATCGGCCTGGCAGTGGCCATAGCACAGTACTTCCCGGAGACAGTCAATAAGAGGATAAAGCTTACCTTTCATCTCCCCGTTTCAGAGAACGGTGTACTGATAAGCATGCATGCTTTCGGCGCATTGGTGCTGATGGCTCTCTTCCTGATTGTGCTGGGACTCTTCACGGCAGGAAGCGCAATCTTCTTTCCTGCAAACATCATCAGGGCATCTCTGCTCACCATGCTGCCCTGGTTTCTTGGGGGGCTGGCAACATTTTTCCTGGTTGCCATGATACTACTGGAGCCGGTGTGGCTCTTCAGGGGCCTCTATACGGCAATAGCAGCAGGACTTGTCACAATATTCTTTACGGGGGCATCTATCGGTGCATTCAGTCCGGTGCTTCTGCCACTGGCACTCATTACCCTGGTTTTGAGCGGTGTTGTTTTATTTTCAGGTTACAGGTTCAGGAAAGGAGAGATGTAAGATGATAAAGCTCAGCAGATATATACTTGTAGCTACAGGCATCCTCGTTACCTCAATAGTCTTGCCTTCGTTGTTCTGGACAATCTTTGAAAAGGTGCCCAGGTCACCCAATATTTTTTACAGCTGCATTACAGACGACTTTATTGTTGTTGATGGAAGCACCAAAAAAGACCCTTCAGGCAAGGAATATACCTCGGCTGAATATGAACAGGTCCTTCCGTTCATGTTCTTCAGACAGCTTATGGCTGACGGCACAATGCCCGATTCCATCGAAGGAGTGAAGATGGAGACCCCGTCCATCAGCAGGGCTTCATCATTCTATCGCTATACCCCGAGAAAACAGGATTCGCCGGTGCCAACACTTTGGCCCATGCTGGAATCCCAGAGCGGAAAGGTGAACCTGGCTATGTCCGAAGATTATTTTCGCATAGAAAAAAGAATGGATTTCATCATTGCACGGACCAACGAGATCAATGAAGAAAAAAGCAGGCTCTTCACCGATGCGCTGACGGCCGAGGGATTTGTTTTCCCTGCTGATATCATTGCAGGCCTTCCCACTACGAGGAAGTCATGCGATGAGGGCTACTTCATAACTGACAATGAAGGATCACTCTTCCATGTAAAAATGATTAAGGGAGAACCCTACGTTGCCAGGATAGAGACACCTGAAGATATGGATATTGTTTATATTGAAGCCGTCGATCTCAGGAGTAAAGAGTATTACTGCTATGTTTTTACAAGGAATCAGGGTATATTTGTGGTAATGGATGAGGTTTATGACCTACAGCGACTGCCCGTTGACGGTTTTGACCCGGCAACACATATGTTCAGACTGACAGCTGACCTTTTTAATAAGACTATTACTATTATGGGTGAAAACTGGTACGAGGCAATAGCTATTGACGATATGTATCAGGTAGTGGGAACGCACGGAGAACAATGGGAAGCTCTTTATGAGAGACCGGACGGTAAGATGTTCGCCTCACTTTTCCCCTTCGAGATAAGAATGAGGGATGACAGTTCATCCTTTGTGAGGTTCTACTTCAAGCCTTCGCCCGGTGTCAGGTGGCTGATCGTCAACCTTATTGCCCTGATAGTGGCAGTAGTGCTTATAATGAGGCGCGGATGGCCACTGAGATCAAATATCCCGGACCTCCTTATTACCGCTGTGACGGGAGTTTATGGGCTTATTGCCACACAGTTCTTCCCGAACAAATTCAGCAAAGTGAAGCCACCAGACAAAAAGTGAAGGTTTGAAAAAGTTTCTTTCCATATTGGTATTGCTTTTCGCCGGTCTGGCGCTCTCAGGCCAGACGCGCCCCTCTATGCAGGGGAAGGTAGTCTGCCGCACCACCGGAGAGCCGGTGATGATGGCTACCGTGGTTGTGAAGGAGCTTAACATCTGGGCTACCACGACTGACGCCGGCGATTTTGTACTGCGCAATGTGCCTGCCGGAACCTATACGCTGGTGGTATCATGCCTGGGGTATATAGAGCATGAGATGGCTGTGACCTTCCCTGTCAGTGAAGAGAAAGTGACGGTCCTGATTGATGAGGCCACACTGGCTATTGAAGATGTTGTGGTAACGGCGAAAGAAGGGAGGCGCATCGCCTCCGGCTCTGTGATTGAGCAATCTGCCATACAGCATGTACAACCCACCGACCTCTCTGACGTGCTCCAGCTTCTTCCCGGACAGACAGCACTCAACCCTGACCTGTCCAGACCCAAGCAGCTGACAGTAAGAGAGATCATAAGGAAGGACGGCTATATCGGTGATAACATGGCCAGCCTCGGGACCCTCCTCATTGTGGATGGGGCTCCGGTATCAAATGATGCCAACATGCAGTTTCTCAAGACTACCGGGGCATCTAACGGAGTGACGGCAAGCTTCGGGACCACAGCCTCAGGTGGAACCGATGTGCGGCAGATATCTGTTGATAATATTGAGACCATTGAGGTGGTGAGAGGGATCGCAGGTGCAGAGAATGGTGACATGCTCAGCGGTGCTGTCAAGGTGACAATGAAAAAGGGAAAGACACCTTTTACCGCCAAAATAAAGACCGACCCGGGTATCAAGCAATTTTATGCCGGCAAGGGACTTTCACTGGGTGACAAGGCCGGGACACTTAATCTCGATTTTGATTACACCCAGTCATTTGATGACATAAGGGTAAAATATCAGACATTCAACAGGCTCAATGGCGGTGTCATCTATAACAACACCCTTTTCCGGGAAACAAAACCCCTTACCTTCTCTCTTTCAGCAAGAGCCTCACAGACGCTGGATGTGAATAAGAGAGACCCTGATATGCTTGATATTGAAGACTATGAATCGAGAGATCAGGGACTCTCAATGAACCTTAACGCCAGGTGGGCCCTGAATTCAGCGGTGCTGACAAACCTTAACCTCATGGTAGCAGGAAATATACAGCACCAGGTTGGCCATGAGGTTACCCTTGAGCAGATACCCTCTGGGGCCCAGCCACAGCCCGTGGCACTTGTGCCGGGAGAAAACCAGGTGCCGATATTGCCTTCATCCTATATCAGTGATCTTACCATAGACGGCAGACCCTACTATTATAATACCAGGCTCTCAGGCAACCGTTCCTTTAATATCGGAATGATGCTCAGTAACCTGGTCGGCGGCATAGAATGGAAGCTTTACGGTAACAACGGACTGGGAAGGATTTATGATCTCTCACGGCCTCCAGTACCAACATCCGGCACAGACGCAAGACCAAGGTCTTACAAGGATATTCCCTCTTTGGGGCAGATATCATATTACGCTGAGGAAAACCTGAACATTCCCTTCGGCAAAACGATGTTAGACCTTCAGGCAGGCGTCAGGTTTACTAATGTGCAGCCTGACGGGATCTTCAGCTCAAAGGAAGAGACTACAATGCTTGATCCCAGGTATAATGCAAGATTTACTATCATTGACAAGGGAAAGGGAGCACTATCACACCTCGCTCTCAGGGGAGGATACGGCCTCTTCTCAAAGGCACCCTCATTGCTTTACCTTTATCCTGACAAGGCCTACTGGGATAAGACAGGACTAAGCTATTATGACCCGGTTGCCATGAGTGGCACATTCGTGGTAACAACAAAAGTATTTGAGAATCCGCGGAACGAAAACCTCATTCCTGCCGTGAACAGGAAACTGGAAGCGGGGTTTGACCTGACGGTAAGCAATATTGACATGAATGTCACTCTCTATTCTGAGAAGATGGAGAACGGTTTCAGCTTTGATTCATACTATGAGAATTTTATCTTTAACAGGTATACCCAGCCGTTGCAGAATGGCCTGGACCTCTATTTTGTTCCCGGTTCAGGGGTATTTTATATCGATCCTGTCTCCGGCACCGAGGTGCAGTTGCCGGTGACCAATGATACGGTGTTTGTCAGTTTCACCTATCCAAAGAACGGCACAATGACAACCAAAAAAGGAGTTGAGTTTACTCTTGACCTGGGTACTGTAAGGGCGCTCCGGACTTCCTTTATTATAGACGGTGCCTGGATGATGGTAAAGAGACAGAGTACCGTGGAGGATCTGACGAAGCCATCATCAGGGAGCATCGGAGGCAAGGAGTTTCCTCTTGTAGCCGTCTACCCTGCAGGTAACGGCAGTATCGATAAACGGTTCAATACAAATATCCGAACCATCACCCACATACGGGAACTGCGGATGGTAGCCTCCGTGACAACGCAGATAATATGGATGGACCGTGACCAGAGCGTCTGGGATGATCGTGATGGCAATCCGCTGTTCTACACTGCCACTCCTGTCGGGGACGTGTACGCTGACAAACTCCAGCCGAAATTCGTCGATCCTGTGGGTTATTATGACCGGCAGTTGGTTTATCATGTGTTCGACCGTGCGCTTGCCGTCACCAAACCCTATTCGGACCTGATAATGCGTTACAACACACCCTGGTACTTTGCGGAGACAGGCTATCCACCCTACTTCGTGATTAACTTCAAACTTACAAAGGAGGTTACAGACAAAGCAAATTTTTCTTTTTACGCAAATAACATTACCAATCATAACCCGCTGTTGAAACAGCGCGGGGGTGCTCCTGAGGTATATGCACGCAGGAACCCTCCTCTCTATTTTGGTGCAGAAATTAAAATCAAGTACTAACCTTAAATTCAAGATCATGAAAAAATTTTCAATCTTTCTGGTTATCATTCTTGCGGGAGTAGCAGCTCTCACCTCCTGCGAGAAGGGAGCACAACTCTACGATGTCACCATCACGGCTTATTATCCTGAAGGGTACGGTTCAACCGTAGCCAGCGGTGTGGATGTCCTGGTTCAGAACACCATCTCAGGTCAGGAGTTTAATCTGGTGACCAATTCACTCGGCCTCGCAGCTATTTCGCTTGAGGAAGGCATGTACAAGATATCGGCTACCCAGGAGACAAGTGATTTCTACCTGAACGGCATAACAGAGAATCTGACGGTACAACCCACCGGAACAAACAACTGGGATGTCCACCTGGTGGCTACCTCTAAAAAGGGAGGACTTATCTTGAAGGAGATTTATTATACCGGTTCCAAGACCGAATCAGGCGGCAATTACTATTCAGACCAGTTCCATGAGATCTACAACAACAGTGATGAGGTTGTCTACCTTGACGGCCTTTGCATCGGGCTCACCTGGCCGATAGGATCATCTCCCTCTGAATTTGTCAATCCTGACGGGTCACTTATGGACCGTATCCCGTGTTACTTCCATACGCTGATGTTCCCCGGAGCAGGCCAGCAGTACCCGCTTCAGCCCAGGACCAGCGTTGTGCTTGCGATGGACGCCATTGACCACCAGACAGACCCCCTGGGCAATCCCCTCTCACCTGTAAACCTGGGAGCAGCACAGTATGAGGCTTTCATTGAAGCTCCCGGCAAGGACACTGATGCTCCACAGGCTGCAAACATGATTGTTATATACACTACCTCCGCTACAATGTATGACTGGCTCCATTCAGTCTTTGGCCAGGGAGTGATCCTCTTCCGACTCCCAACCGGGCTCGACTGGGCAACATTTGTGGCAAACCCGGAGAACTTCATGACCCGGCCAGGCTCAACATCGACCACGGAGTTTTTAATGGTGCATAAGGACTGGGTTGTTGACGGTGTTGAATGCAACCGTACGGAAGAAGACAAGAGATTCAAGCGTCTGCCTACATCGGTTGACGCAGGGATGACATGGAGCCTTGCCACCTACAACAGCAAGAGTGTAAGAAGAAAAGCCGAGAAGATCCTTGACGGTAAAGTAATCTACAAGGACAGCAACAACTCTACCAATGACTTCATCAACGACCAGACGCCCACACCGTTTGTGCATCCGTCAACCGTTGATCTTTAGACTTCATAAGTGAATGTGTGCCGGATGCCGGAGGGACCGCCGTCCGGCACACCACTTTAAAAATCAATTATTTATCCGGGCTGATGAATAGAATTATCTCTGTACGTTTACTGATGGCTATGGTGGCCGCAGGGCTGGGCTGCGGTGCATTTGCCCAGGAACAGGCGCCGTCCGGTCTCAATACCTTTGATATGCTGCCGGTCATCTTCCCATGGATGGGAACATCAAACAGTGCAGCACTTTCTGAGTTCACCCCTGGTAACATGAGACTGGCACAGGCAGGATACACCTGCACAGATGACGAGATAACGTTTATCCAGCAGCCTGAGATGACATCGTCATACATTGCCGCCACAAAAGGCTTCATGCAGCTCGGCAAGCTATCTCTCTACGGATCGTTCGGGTACTCCAACACCGGCTTTAAAGGGGCGAATTATAATGGCACCATGATGTTCAATACCCATAATCCATACCTGGTCGGAGACACAGTATCTGCCAGGCAGTTCATGGAACAGTTTGACATGGAGGGGAAGGTGAGCTATAAGTTAAATGACCGGATCACTTTAGGTGCAGGAGCAAAATATATGTCCGCCATAGGGGCCAAGCAGAAGGACCCGCGCAACAAGAACACAATTTCTTATCTCAGGATCAACCCCGGTATTACCTATGACTTCGGCAGGACAAAGATCGGTATGTCAGGGTCAATATATACGACAAGCAATGAATTAACCTATAAAGTTGAAGGTAACTGGAACCAGAATCTATTTGTCTTCCTGGGCCTTGGCTATTTCAGGCAGGAAGTGAACATTTCATCCTATTCACAATGGTATAAAGGTATGGGTTACTCCGGAGCATTGCAGGCTTCTCACGACAAGGATAACCTCTATATGCTTGCTGAAGTAAGCTATGACCACTTTAATGAGGAGGCCCGTTCCGGAAGTTCATACCGGCTTATCGACGGCATAACCGGGACTGATGATATATCACTGTCAGGACTGCTGCGAATAGCCCGGGGTAAGGCATTGCATATCTTCAAACTGAATGCCTCACTTAAAGCGGTCAGCGCAGATGAGATTCTGCAGAGATCGTATAAAGTAAACAAGGGCACCTATTCCTACGATTCCCTCGCCACAGTCAGCTGGATAGAGAACAAGCATATGATCAACGACATCGGGGGCGGAGTGACGTACTCTTATCTTGTTCTCGACAGTGACCACAACATCGATATTGAACTGGGAGGTGCGGTCGGGGCAGGCTACTTCTCAACCGAGCATTTTCCTGTGCAGAGCTATGGCTACTACAACACTTTTGACCTCAGCGGCTCACTCTTTGCGAAGAAACTTTTTAGGGCGGGTCGCCTGCTGGTTACGCCTGGTCTGGAAATAGGCTACCGTATGAACCTGGGGTCTGACATATCATATACTGTCCAGCCCCTGAGTATCCCTGATATGGTATACCATGATTATTTTGTATCAAAGGCGGATGTTATCAGGGCATCAGCCTCTGTCAGGTGCGAGATGCCTCTGGGTCAGAACAATTTTATCAAATCCCTGTATCTTATTCCGGAGGGCCGGTGGGCTGAAGCCCCGGGTTCTGAGGCCGGCGAACTGTCCGGTTACATGATAAGCGCCGTAGCCGGATTTACATTCTGAAACTATGAAGAAATTAATCATATCAATTGTTATGGCGTTAGTCTTGTTAACGCCTTCGTTTTCTCAAACGCCAACAGGTGAGTTTGCGATTGTAGCCGACAGCCATTCACTGAAGACAGCAGGTGACGAGATAAAACAGTATGCTGCTGTCCTTAAGTCCGAAGGGCTTGATGCTGTTATCATTGAAGACCGGTGGCAACACCCTGACTCCATCAGGATGCTCCTGCGTAATATGAATGAAGCCAACAAGGGCTTCGAAGGAGCTGTCTTTATTGGAGACATCCCGGTGCCTATGCTGCGTGATGCCCAGCACTTCACGTCAGCCTTCAAGATGGACCAGGAGAGATATCCCTGGCACAGGTCGTCCGTCGCCTCTGACCGTTTCTATGAGGATTTTGACCTGCAGTTTGATTTTCTCAGGGCAGACACCAATGGGCTTTATTTTTACTACAGCTTGAATCCATTATCAGTGCAGGTACTCACGCCGGATATTTACAGCGGTCGTATCCGGATACCAGGTGACAGTAACGGCTCAGAGCTCAGGGCGTATATGCTCAAGGTGATTGAGGCACATACTCATCCTGACAGGGTTGATGAGGTACTATTCTTTGCCGGGCATGGCTATAACTCCGAGTCGATGACTGCCAGGATGGATGAAAAGGCTGCCCTGCTTCAGCAGTTTCCGCAGCTTAACAGGCAGGACAACGGGCTGGAATACATTGACTATACCTTTGACGAGCATATCAAGAACCGTATTCTTTCAACCATGACCCTTGAGAAGATTGACATAGCTCTTCTGCATCACCATGGGTCAACTGATGCACAGTTTGCCGGGTCTGAAAAGGCTGCAAACGGTGTTCAGCAGAATATTGAAAGTATCAAGTTCTACCTCCGCTCAAAGGTGAGAGATGCCAAGGACACAACCGAAGCCAAGAATAAATATATCGAGTGGCTGGATGTCCCTGATTCCTGGTTCCGGGGCGCAAATGAGAAAAGCCAGAATGAAAAGGATTCGGTATGGTTCAATGATATGGACATTATCAAAGCAGACGTTATGAAATATGATGTCAAGGCCAGGTTCATCATGTTCGACGCCTGTTTCAACGGTTCCTTCCATGTTGATGAGTTTATCTCCGGCGCATATGTGTTTGGTGGCGGCCGTACAGTGGCTGCGCAGGCAAACACCGTCAACTCGCTGCAGGATAAATTTCCGGATGAGATGGTGGGTTTGCTCTCTTATGGCATGCGGGTGGGAGAATGGAACCGCATGGTCTGTTTACTTGAGACACATATAATAGGCGACCCAACCTTCAGGTTTGCATCATCTGACCCGAAACTTGACGCAGACATGATGATGAAGAGCGCCGCCAGCAGTTCCAGTTTGCTGAAGCTGGCATCGTATCCTCACCCTGACGTCCAGAGCTGGGCCATGTGGCGTCTTAAGTCGAACGGTTACCCCGGCATCAGCAACCTGCTTGCCGAAAAATACTTCAGCTCACCCTATGCCACCAACCGCGTGACTGCCATGAAGCTGCTCGCGCAGCTGCGTGATGACAACTTCGTTAAAGTGACAGCTGCCGCGCTTGATGACTCACATGAACTCGCGAGGCGCTTCGCAGCGGTCTACTGCCAGGAGTCGGGCGACCCGCGCCTGGCGCCTGCCCTTATAAAATCGGTGACCGATCCCAATGTGTCCAAGAGGGTTAATTACCAGGCTACCGACGCGCTGGCCTATTTCGACAGGGAATTGCTTATGCAGGAGCTTGAGAAAAGGTTCGCAGGCCTGGATACTACAAATTACCTCGGAACGATTTACAGGCAGACTGCAGCAAATATTGAAAAGAGGGCTAAGTCGTGCCGTGAGACCCTGGAGACCATTACGGGGCCTGAAGTGACAGAAAAGAACAGGCTTTTTGACATCAGGTCGCTGCGCAACCTTACCTATCACCCTGTTGTTGAGCCCCTGTGCGACTACCTGTTCACCGCTCCGGGAGAGAAGCTGGAGGT
>JBHEOU010000360.1:0-967 GCA_046260645.1 Bacteroidales bacterium
ATGTTCACAAGCCTCCATGAAGGCCCGAAGAAAAAGGAAGTACAGGATCTGATAGAAGAGGCAGTGAGTATGCGCAATGATTTCATTGACAGGGTCAACAACCCTGACGGAAAAGACAATCCTGCATTGGTGAAGGCCTACTATACCACCCTGCAGAAAGACCTCCTTGAAAAGGTAGACGGCTATTTCGAACGACTCAGTAAGATCTCTAAAGGATAGTCGGCAGTCAGATTCAGTCGGCAGTCCACAATCCACAGTCGGCAGTCCTCAGTCCTCAGTCTTCAATCTTCAGTCTACAGTCCTATATACCTGACTATCAACTCATAATTCTTAATTCTTAAATCTTAATTACTGCCGACTGCCGACTGCCGACTGTGGACTGATCTTCACACCCATTTCATAATTTCAGCATTGCAACGCATGCACCGGCCGTCGTCCGAGAGGCCTGTCACCCTAATATTATAACCCGCTCTGCTCACAACAACCGAGTGACATGACGGGCACACGGTGTCGCTGCCCGAATCTGTTCCCGCCAGATTTCCTAAATATACAAAATCAAGGTATTCATTGGCGATCTCTTTCAGTCTCAGTATTGTTTCCGCAGGGGTGGGGGGGCTGCTCCTCCTGTACATGGGGAAATAACGGCTCAGGTGCAGGGGCACCTGTCTCCCGGCGTTCAACGCAATCCATTCAGCCTCGCGCCTCATCTCATCTGCTGAGTCGTTCAGGCCCGGGATGATGAGGGTTGTTATCTCGAGATGCCTTCCTGAAGTAGCCACCATTTTTATAGCCTCCAGCACGGGTCCGAGCGTGGCTCCCGTGTACTGCCTGTAAAAGTCATTGCTGAAGGCTTTCAGGTCGATGTTAAATGCATCGATGACCTTAATCAGTTCTGCAAGCGGATCACCGTTGACGTAACCGTTTGTGACCAGCACGTTAAGAAGGCCTTCAGTAGCGGCCAGGCTTG
>JBHEOU010000361.1:0-941 GCA_046260645.1 Bacteroidales bacterium
CCCTTTGGGAATGGATATCGATCCTCAAAGTGGACTCTATCATCAGCAGTTCGATCTGGATTACGATGTTCAGAGCAAAGGAGCAAGTACGGCCACCTCGGACAGGCTGAAGCTGAACCTGTACTTCGATGCGGTCCGTAGAGGCACCGAGCTGACAGCCCTTGATATCAACATCGCCATGCAGCGAGAGGCTCTTCAGGAGATACTGGACATGGGCGCCAGTCTGGACGATGATGCGACCATAAAGCGTAACTACAACTATTTTGACATAGACTACAACGAGGGAGACAGGACCATCAGGGGCTTCACGCTCAATGAGAAGAAGGTGGATGCCGCCCAGAGGACCTCTGGCTTCTTCGCCATCATGACCCACAAGCTGGACATGGATCCGATGACGGCGCTGGACAACTATGCGCTCCGGGATGAGCAGGAGAAGTACTTCCAGCAGATGAAGAGTCAGATGAACATCAACAGGCAACGTACATGGTCGGAGGAAGGCAAGAGCGGCAGGCACTTCATCACCTTCGTCTCACTTGTAATAAGCTCATATGTGCGTCACATCTGGAAGACAACCGCATTAAAAGACACGTTCAGTTCATCTCTGGAAGTGCTCGATGAAATGAGATCCATACGATGTATCGAACACCGGGGTAAGGCAAAGTTCATCACTCCCTTCATCGGCGATCAGGTCGGGATCTGCAATGCCTTTGGCTTTAAGATCCCGGAGGGCTGCGCACCCATGTACATGTCAAAGAAAAAGGCAGAAAAGAGAAGGGGCCGGCCCAGAAAGACAACGAATGTGGTCAAACTTGATTAACAGTATGCACTTTAATTCCGCCCTTTGCCTTGCGAAAACTTGCCCACCAAAAAAGGTTCAAACACAGGTCTATAGTAGTAGAATCGAAGGCGTAAAATCTGCCGGCAATGACAAACTCCCTGGT
>JBHEOU010000362.1:0-928 GCA_046260645.1 Bacteroidales bacterium
GAATGGACCAGACCGACATATCGTACATCACCGAATCCTCAATGGCCATCTCCGGCTCAAACAGCGTGGTAATGAACAAATGTTTGGTCTGATTGGTACGGATGATAAAATCACCCTGATTAAAGGAACGCCGCTGAGCTTCGTTGTCCCAGTAGTCGAACGCATTTCGAAGAGTAAAATTCTCGTTGGCTCGTTCTACCTGCACTCCCTGCTTTAGCATGATGTCGATTACGTCGTAGGTGTGATCATTCGGGTTATCCGGCAGGACGTACGCTTTTGTTTCCACTTTTGAATTGGCCGGATTCAGCGCTTCCCGGAAATAGTTTAGCAGTTCCTGACGATTTTCAACGGCTGTTCGCACCGTAGCTACACTGTTTTTATAGTGATCAAATATTCTCTGTTGCAGAGTCAAAACATATCCATCCTCTGTCTCAACGGCACGCCCCCCGCGGCTATGTCCGCCCTGCTCGGCCAGCATTCCGATTCCGCCCATCAAACTCGGGTAGGAAGATCCGTAGCCGGGATAGAAGAAATCAAACGCTTCGGTTGTGGCGTAGTTTACATTGTGTTTATCAAATTCTTCAATCGTGCCTCTTCCAAACCGGTCACTCCACGCTTCGTAATCATCCGGAAGCTGAAGGTTACGGGGTGTGGTTCCCGGCATGGTAAAGTAATTGTTGTTAAAACCCTGTTCGTGAATATCGAGATGCACCTGCGGCATCCATTTTCGGTACTCAGCAATTCTTCCTCTCGATTCGGGGTGAACCAGCCATACCCAGTCACGGTTCAGATCAAACCAGTAGTGGTTGGTTCGTCCGCCCGGCCAGATCTCATCATGTTCCAGGTCAAAGGGATCCGTGTTAAGCATATGTGCCTGAGATGATTTATACCAGGTTACATAGCGATCGCGGCCATCGGGGTTCAATAT
>JBHEOU010000363.1:0-921 GCA_046260645.1 Bacteroidales bacterium
CCACCTTCAGGCACTGGAGGAACTTATTAAGAAATAATTTTTTTTTTGCAATATCAACTTTGAATTACAGAGTACTTTAACAAAGAGATGAAATGGAAAATGAAAATGTAACACAGGAAAAATGGTACCAGTCGCTGACCGTCAAGATGGTCCTGCTGGGAATTATGGGCGTGATGCTGCTTATCCCGCTGGCTTTGATCATGGAGGTGATCCGTGAGCGTTCGCGGAACGCAGAGACCGCCCGGACAGAGATAGGAGCCCTCTGGGCCTCTGCCCAGACAGTCACAGGGCCGGTACTTAATGTGCCCGGATCAAAGGTCATATCTGATGATGGCAGGTATGTCACAACCACGATGCACATCCTGCCTGACGACCTGACAGTCAACGGTGTGCTTGTGCCTGAGATACGCTACCGGGGAATTTACGAGACCGTGGTATACGACTCAGACCTGGAGATATCCGGCAGCTTCTCCCTGTCGGGCTACGAACACCTGAACGATTATTTATGGCAGTGGGACAAAGCATATGTCTCACTGGGCGTTTCAGACAACAAGGGTATAAGCGACAAGGCTGAGCTGGCAATCGGCGGAAAAGTCATAGGAGCGATGCCTGGGGCAGGACAGGATGACCTCTTTGAAAAGGGCATATCATTCCCCATGGCGATTGACGCTTCCAGAGGCAGTGAGTTCAAAGGCGAATTCAGGCTCAGCCTCGGGCTGAAGGGTAGCGGAAGCCTCGCTTTCTCTCCTGTTGGAAGAAGCACAGAGGTAAGCCTTAAGTCGGAATGGGAGGCCCCGAAATTCACCGGTAACTTTCTGCCGGCTGAACGTGAGGTCACTGACACCGGCTTCACCGCCAGCTGGGCTGTGACTCATCTTAACAGGAGCTTCCCGCAGGTGTGGGCCGGCAAAAGTTATACGC
>JBHEOU010000364.1:0-476 GCA_046260645.1 Bacteroidales bacterium
GGATAGAGCCCGCTGCGTTTACCGAAACTCTTAAAGAGGTGGGGGAAGTTGGCATTGACATTGGTTCCTCCCGGGCCATCCTCGTTATACTGTCCGTCTCCGTCGTCATCGATGCCTTCTGTATAAAGCTTGTATATACCTTTCTCTCCCTTTGCTGCGTCGGCCTTTTTCATCAGGCGGGTTTCGCCCTCAACCGGTACCCATGTGCCGTCGTGAGCCTTAACCCTCATCTGGGTGATGAGACCGTCACCGTTAAGGTCATTATACCCGTCCTCATCGGTCTGATCATCGGCATCGTCATTGAAGGGGGTTGCGTTACCAGGGTCTGACCATAGCGGTTTCGTGAAGTATCGCGCGTAAGCGTCGGGGTTACCCACCGGCACGATGTACCACGTCTGGCCGGCCGACAGGGATGCGTCGGCAATGATGCGGGTGGCAAGCGACAGGGCTGCCTCTGTTGCGACCGGGGTGGTGCC
>JBHEOU010000364.1:583-917 GCA_046260645.1 Bacteroidales bacterium
TCTCCCTGCCTCCGGGTGTGACGGCCATCTTATGCACCTTCACCAGTGAGGGAGAGCTCTGACGGAGCTGCTCAATACGTTTGTTCACCTCCGCCGGGTCACTGTACTTTTCAGTTGCTGAGGCAGGCCCGGGCATAAGTAACAGGGCGGCAGCAAAAAGCATGATGCCCCTGGCTGCAGGTAATTGTGTCATTCTCATGTGCTGGAAACTTTATATTGTTAACTATTTAAGAAAACTTAAAGAAACGGCCGGTGTTTTATTTGATCTCTATTCCGAACAGATCCTTATAGGACCGGATAATATATGCATCGAGCCATTTATAGTGCTCGAGAA
>JBHEOU010000365.1:0-889 GCA_046260645.1 Bacteroidales bacterium
TCAACGGAGATGGCTGTCGAGAGGGGCCAGTTCCCTATTTACAGCAGCGAGAGGGAGAAAGACAATCCATTCATCACCCGCCTGAGAGAGGCTGATCCTGAGATGGTTGCTGAGATGGAGAAGAAAGGCAGGCGTAACATAGCCCTGCTGACAATAGCCCCGACAGGCTCCACCAGCCTGATGAGCCAGACCACCTCCGGCATCGAGCCGGTCTTCATGCCCTTCTACAAACGCCGCCGCAAGGTGAATCCCAATGACCAGGACGTGAAGGTATCCTTCACCGACGAGGTGGGCGACCACTGGGAAGAGTTCGTGGTGTTCCATCACAAGTTCATCGACTGGATGAGGGTGAACGGGTATAAGTACGAGGAGGTCAGGGAAATGTCGGAGGAGATGATAAACTCCATCGTAGAGAAATCTCCTTATTACAAGGCAACCGCCAATGATGTCGACTGGGTGGCCAAGGTGAGGATGCAGGGCGCAATACAGAAATGGGTTGATCACTCTATCAGCGTGACCATCAACCTGCCCGCCGAAGCGAAGGAGGAACTTGTTTCGGAGTTGTACCTCACAGCCTGGAAGGAGGGATGCAAGGGTGCGACGGTCTACCGCGACGGATCGCGGGCCGGTGTGCTCGTCTCGAACAGCAAGGAGGAGAAGAAGAACAACTGGTCGCCTTTGCGCCCGAAGGTACTTGAGGCTGACGTGATACGCTTTCAGAACAATGAGGAAAAGTGGATCGCGTTCGTAGGGCTGAAGGACGGTGTGCCTTATGAAATCTTCACCGGCCTGCAGGATGATGAGATGTTCCCCATCCCCAAGAGCATCATCAAGGGACGTATCATCAAGAACAAGGATGATGCAGGCAACACCCGCTATGACTTCCAGT
>JBHEOU010000366.1:0-406 GCA_046260645.1 Bacteroidales bacterium
ATGTAAGGGTCGTCCATGTTCACCCAGTAACCCATAATGCGGGTGAGTTCTTCCCACTCGCGGGTATATTTCATCACCTCCTTGCGGCAGGCGGCGTTGTATTCTTCAACCGAAATCTTCTTCCCAATATCTTCCTTGGTAATGTTCAGCGATTTTTCCACGCTCAGTTCCACCGGCAAACCGTGGGTATCCCAGCCGGCCTTGCGGTGTACCCGGAAACCTTTCATGGTTTTGTAGCGGCAGAAAATATCTTTGATGGCACGAGCCATCACATGGTGGATTCCCGGCATCCCGTTGGCCGAGGGCGGGCCTTCGTAAAACACAAAGGTAGGATGACCCTCGCGGGTGGAAATGCTTTTATGAAATGTGTCGTCTTCTTCCCAGCGTTTTAATACCTCTTTATTAA
>JBHEOU010000366.1:416-884 GCA_046260645.1 Bacteroidales bacterium
TTCCTGAAATTTATTCGTCATAAAAAACTCCTTATTCTGCTGCTTTCGTTAAAAAAATATGCAAATATAGGAATTTTTTAGGGTGGGTGTTTTTATTGGGTTGGCAAATCAGGAATCCGGCTTTTATATCACATCAGGTTTCTGTTATCAAGTCATCTATTCAAAATTTCCGTCATTTAATAATTTCTCCCGACCAAAGTTTTTGAAGAAAAATTTTCCATGGTAATACAAGCACACTACCCATTTGGCGCGGGAATGTGTCATTTGTAACCAGAATTTGATGTTTCACAAAATATTCCTCGCAAAACCGCTGTAACCCCTTCGTATGACGCAAGGTTGCATTTTCGGTTGATTTTACTTCAATGGCTACTTCATGATCCCCTAACACAAAGTCTATTTCTATTTGAGATGCTGTACGCCAATAATATATAGGATATTGAATTCCGGAATAGTGGCTATGTGCATAGA
>JBHEOU010000367.1:0-877 GCA_046260645.1 Bacteroidales bacterium
GCACGGGTGTCAGGTAAAGGAGACGGTGGTTGGTGTATTCTGCCTGCGCAAGCATTGAGCCGGTGAAGGAGAAGTTGTCAGTGAGGGTCTCAGTGCCCTGGGCCGCACCGCGCTCCGTTACAAGCGTCCCGGCCGCAGGGGCTCCGGGGGTGAGGAAGAATGTCACAGGCAAAGCATCGGGATGGGGATAGTCAGGATAGGCTGTGGGTTTGAGCCGGTCATCCTTCTCGCGGACGATAAAGGCCTTCGGGTCATTCTCCACGCCGTTCTCCGCACCAACAAGATAACGGGTGAACCACCTGTTCATCATCTTGAAGGGAGGCTCACCGCCGTGGCCGCCCTGATGGTAATATATCTGCAAGGGCAGGCCCATCTCCTTCAGCTCCTTTATGAAACGATAGCTGTGGCTGGGAACAACATTCCAGTCGTTGAAGGCATGTGCCATCAGCACGGCTGCCTTGAAGGGCTCCATGTAATTCATCAGGTCACGTTTTCCCCAGAACTCGTTATAGTCGCCTGTGACGCGGTCAAGGCCGACGGCCATCTCGGCGTCTCTTACCACACTGTCGCAGTAATGACAGTTGTCAGGATTGGAAAAGATAAAGTCATACAGTACGTCGGCATCTTCGCCGAGGTATCCGCCGGGACTCCTAACCAGGCCGTTGGATCTGTAGTAGTGGTAATACGAGGTGTTGGGAGCCACGGGAATAATTGCCTTAAGGCCCTCCACGCCCGTTGTGGCAGCGGCGAAGGGTATCGTGCCGTTATATGACGTGCCGATCATCCCCACCCTGCCATTGGTCCAGTAGGCTTTGACCTCCTCTTTCCCGTCGGGCGTGGTATATCCCTTTGCCCTTCCGTTCAGCCAGTCTATCAC
>JBHEOU010000368.1:0-867 GCA_046260645.1 Bacteroidales bacterium
CGGCAGAGAATAGAACCATAAAGGCAAAAACAGTAACTGACCCGGCTGAGAAAAAAACCGTAAAGGCAGAAAGCAACCAGAGCTACGGCAAATATGCTCCGCAAAAACATAACCTGACATGAAAAAAATAGTCCCCCTCATTGTCCTTATCATCTTAGCAGCAGCATGCTCCACCCAGAAGGAACTGTCGTACCTCAACAACCTTCCCGAGACGGGGGGTGAGCAATACTTCCCGATGGAAATACCCGACTATAAGATCCAGCCGCGTGACATCCTGTATGTCTCCGTTAAGGCGCAGACACCCGAGGGAGCTCTTGCCGAGATGATGTCCGACCGCTCCGGCGTCGGCACAAACTATATTCAGAGCGAGGCCTCACAGTATGTGCTGGGATACAGCATCGACCCCGGGGGTAAGGTCACCGTCCCGCTGTTTGGCAAGGTCCCTGTATCCGGAATGACAATCTACGAGGTGCGTGACCTGTTCCAGACAAAGGTCGACTCCCTCTTCCGCCATGCCTACGTCGAGGTGCGCCTCCTGAGCTACAAGTTCACCGTCCTCGGTGAGGTGCGGGTCCCCGGGACCTATATGAACTACAATGACCAGCTGACGGTGCTCGAGGCTATCGGCCGCGCCGGAGGCATATCCGAGACCGGCACCAAGGAAAAGATCCTCGTCATCAGGCCGGTTGACGACAAGACCTATACATATCATATCGACCTGCAGGACATGAGCCTGCTCTCCTCGCCGGCATATTTCATCACCCCCAATGATGTGGTGATAGTGCAGCCCAACCCGAAGAAGGTCTTCAACGTGAACCTCCCGACAATATCGTTCATCCTCACAGCGATAACAGGTACCGTCAGCAC
>JBHEOU010000369.1:0-863 GCA_046260645.1 Bacteroidales bacterium
TTCCATCCCAGGTTTATATTATCAGCTATTGCGCCTATAAGAACCTTTGACAGGAGGGCATCACCAATGAGATATCCGAACAGGCCGACAAACCCTGCAGCTGTTCCTGCTGCGTTCTTGGGCACGAGGTTGATGGCCTGCACGCCTATAAGAGCCACAGGGCCATAGATGAAGAACCCTATGGCAATAAGTGCCGAATATACCACGGTGACCCTTGTGACGTCAGGATCTGTTGAAAATGCCTCTGAGAGGAAGGATGCCACCGGTGCCGCCTTCCAGTAGAGGATGACACTGAGCAGCACTAGCACCATGAAGATCACGTTTGCCGGTGCGCATCTGCCCTTGAACACTTTGGAGGATATCCAGCCGATGAGTATCATTCCGGGGACGCCTGCGTAGTTATGCAGAGAGAAGGCCATCTTGCCCTGTTCGCTTGTCAGCAGTCCGGCCTCCTCAGTGTAGGTAGGGGCCCAGTCGGCGATGCCGTAACGTATCAGATAGACGAAGACATTTGCCAGGGCTATCAGCCACAGTACCTTATTTTTGAAGATATAATTTACAAAGAGCTCCTTTACTGGTATCTTCTTGTCGGAACTCATCTCTTTCTTTGCAGGTACATCGTTCCTGTATCGGTCTATGGCGGGCAGACCGCACGACTGTGGGGTATCTCTCAGGGCCCACCAGCAGAACAGGGCTATTATGATGGCCACCGCGCTGGGCAGGACAAATACGGATCTCCAGGTCTGTTCAACCATTACACCGCCTCCAATGTCCACAATAAAGAGTCCTCCAAGGAGCAGTGTGCCCCATGCTGCCAGGTTGCCCATCAGGCCGCTGCCGACTGTATGTGAGGTGTTCCAGAT
>JBHEOU010000037.1:0-1399 GCA_046260645.1 Bacteroidales bacterium
CCTCTATCCCACCCAGGTCACCTGCTGATGCAGCCTGAGTCTCAAAGTTGGTTGCAGTCAGTCTTGTGGCGGAGTTATGGTCACTACCCCTGGTATTGAAAGCTATATGGCCGTCAGGGCCAATACCGCCCAGGAAGAACCCTATTCCTCCCAGCTCCCTTATCTTCTTTTCATAATTGGTACACCAGTTGTCGATTTTAAATATTGAAGCCTGCTGTATCTTCTCGAAGGGATTGAGTGCCTCCCTGTTCCTCAGTGAGAGGTCAATGAGGTTGTCAGGAAAAACCTCAGAGAAGTGCTTCCCTTCGGCAAGTTCAATCTCCTCTGTATTAATTAGCAGGGCCTTTGCCGGGTCAAGATCGAAACCTCTGATATAGTATTTGCTTACATAATCAAAGAAGCTGTTGTGCTGACGCGGGTTGATGGGGTAAAACTCATCGATCTGTACAAAATGCAGTCCTCTCAGCGAGGGTCTCTCTTCCAGGAATAGACCGTTATCCTCCCTGATCTTCTTCGCCTCAGGTTTTTCCCAATTATTGAGCAGGAACTGTGTCCACTTGATAAAATATTCCGGTGTCTTCCCGGTGGGGAGACTGATGACTCCGTCCGGGTTCCCGGCCACCCATTCCAGGAACCTCAGTGCTGTCAGCAGTCCGAGACCGGGAAAGTTCTTAACAACCACATAAGGCATTTTTGTCGTTGTCTTTTCCCGCCCTGAACGGTCAAAGAATGCCTGCTCAACCTTGCTAAACCCTGCAGTACTCATATTTCCTTGTTTTTGGACTCCTCCGTTTATTTATTAAGAGCATCGTACATCACCTCCACTGGGTGAATGGCTTTCCTCCCGGTGCCGTCGGCAATGTGATGCCGGCATGATGTTCCGGGAGCGGTGATAACGGTATCCGCCTCTGCCTTGCGCACTGCCGGGAAGAGAACCATCTCACCTATCTTCATGCTCAGGTCATAGTGTTCCTTTTCATATCCGAAAGCCCCTGCCATACCGCAGCAGCCGTCATTTATCTCCTCCACGTGGTAGTTGACGGGCAGTGAAAGCATCCTGATGGTGGGTGCCGTTGAGGCAATGGCCTTCTGCTGGCAGTGACCGTGCAGGAGGACCCTCATGGGCTGATCCGTAAACTGTGCGGAAGAGATGTTTCCCTTCTCCATCTCCCTGCAGATGAACTCCTCAAAGAGGAGAGCGTTGCGGGCGATGGCCCTGGCATCGCCCGCAAGGGCGCTGCCGGCAATCTCCGGATACTCATCACGGAAGGTGAGCAGCGCCGACGGCTCGATGCCTATCAGTGGCCTCTCATCCGAAACCAGGTCTCTGAGCATGACAATGTTCCTTATTGCAATCTTGCGCGCCGATCTGAGCAGACCCTTTGAGAGGAAGGTACGG
>JBHEOU010000037.1:1665-10000 GCA_046260645.1 Bacteroidales bacterium
TGGTGGATGTCATAATAGTGCTGCATGAACTCTGCCTTGAACTTGGCCACATCAACGTTGGAGGGACACTCCGACTTGCAGGCCTTGCATGAGATGCAGAGATCCATCACCCGGTAGATCTCCTCGTGGTCAAAGCGGTTCTTCTTATCCGACCTTGTAAGAAACTCACGCAAGATGTTGGCCCGGGCACGGGTCGACTTATCCTCATCACCCGTGGCCATGAAGGTGGGACACATGGTACCGCCCATGAGGGCGCTCTTGCGGCAGTCGGCTGACCCGCTGCACTTCTCGGTGGCGTAGAGAAGCCCCTCCTCCTCCGGGAACTCAAAGACGAGTCCCGGCACGCGGGTGCGGACGCCTGCGGGATACCTCAGGTTCTCAGTGATGGGAGGAGTATCGGTTATCTTGCCGGGGTTAAAGAGGTTGTGAGGATCCCATGTTCTCTTCACCTCCTTAAGCAATCCGTAGTTATGCGGACCCAGCATCAGGGGTATGAATTCGCCCCTGAGCCTTCCGTCGCCATGTTCACCGCTCAGGGAGCCGCGGTATTTTTTCACAAGCCGGGCGATATCCTCCGCCAGGCCGTGGAAGGTGCGTATGTCATCCGGATCCTTGAGGTCGAGCAGCGGACTGAGGTGCAGCTCTCCTGTGGCTATGTGGGCATAGTAGGCACAACTCAACCCGTATTTTTCAAGCACCTCTCCCGCTTCCGCAATATAATCGGGGAAGAGCTCCGGCAGCACGGCAGTATCCTCAATCACCTGCACGCTCTTCTTTGTGCCCGGTATGTTGAGCAATACGCCAAGTCCGGCCCTGCGAAGCTCCCAGACTCTGGCCATCTCATCGGGTTCAGTCACAAGAGGGAAGTGAAAGCCGTATCCGGCAGCGGTCATATCCTTCTCCATGGCGGCAGCTGTCTTCTCAATCTCCGCAACTGTCGGCCTGGTAATCTCAATTATGAGTATGATCTTCGGGTCGCCCTTCACGAAGAAACGGTTACGGCTCTGCTCTATATTGTCTTTTGTGCAGTTAAGAATATAGTCATCAATCAGTTCAATGGCTGCGGGATTATGCCTGAGGGCGATGATGTTTGCTCTGACGGCATCCTGGAGACTGTCAAAGTGAGCGCACAGCAGCCCGGTCTTCTGTTCTGTCACCGGCACCAGGTTCAGTTTCATCGCCGTGGTGAAGGCCAGAGTCCCCTCCGACCCTGCGAGCAGCCTGCATAGATTCAGTTTTTCGCCGTTGCCAGTGAACGGGTCGGTCATCAGCAGTGAGTCGAGGGCATAGCCGTTGTTGCGGCGCCGCAGCTCCGGGTGGGGAAATTCATTCCTTATCTCTTCCGCATTGCGGCTGTCAGAGAGAGTGTCACGGAGGTTTCTGTAGATCCGTGTCTCAAGCAGGGAAGAATCACCGTTACATTTAGCTGCGAACTCCTCCGTTGTCAGAGCACCGAAATGAGCCTCCGACCCGTCTGAGAGGATGGCATCAACCTCGAGGATATGGTCCCTCACACTGCCGTGGATGAGCGAATGAGCGCCGCACGAGTTGTTACCCAGCATGCCGCCCATGCAACAACGGTTAGCCGTAGAGGTCTCCGGCCCGAACTGCAGCTGATATGAAGCAAGGTAAAAGTTCAGCTCCGACAGTATCACACCCGGTTCAACTTTCACCCATCGCTCCGCAGCATTGAATTCCAGTATGCGGTTAAGGTATTTCGAGATGTCAATAACGATCCCCGGACCCACCACCTGCCCTGCCAGTGAGGTGCCAGCACCACGGGGGATGACAGAGGTGCCCTCACTGCGGGCGAAGGCGAGGATCTTCTTTATGTCGTCACTTCCCGCAGGCCGCGTCACCGCAAGCGGGATCTCGCGGTACGCTGATGCGTCCGTCGCATACAGTATCCGCTGTGTTGCGTCAGTGTAGAGATCACCCCTGATCTCACCCGCGAGCCTTGCAAACCTCTTCTTCTCCTTCATCTCAGGTCCCTGCAGTCTGATTATTCATTCTTCTTCAGCCCGGTTATTCGTTATTATTCAGCCTGGCTATTCGTTCTTCTTCAGCCCAAAGGTCGGATCAATCTTCAGGAACAGTATTGACAGCATCCCGGGTATGGTACAGATCAGCACCCATATGAAAAAGTGCTGATAACCGATCGCTTCGTAGATCTTCCCGGATACCATTCCCGGAAGCATCATGCCCAGTGCCATCAGCGAAGTACCGATGGCGAACTCCGCTGTCTTGTACTTGCTTTCTCCAACGTAATAGAGCATAAAGAGAGAGTAGGCCGTGAACCCGAAGCCATAACCAAACTGTTCAGTAGCTACCGAGAGGTATACGCCCATATCACCGGGCATCGGCTGGGCATAGGCCAGGTATACATAAACCACGTTGGGCAGGTTCATTGCTGCGGCCATGTACCAGATAAGCTTTTTTAACCCGAATTTCGCTGCGAGGATACCGCCAAGAATGCCACCGATGGTCAGGCAGACCATACCAATGGTTCCGTATATAATGCCGTACTGTGCAGAGGTAAGGCCAATGCCGCCCATGCTCCTTGAATCAACCAGGAAGGGAGTGGCTATCTTCACCAGCTGCGCCTCACCGAGCCTGTAGAGCAGGAAGAAGGCCAGTGCTGCAACCACGCCGGGTTTGGAGAAGAATGAGACGAAGACCTCGACGAATACCTTTCCGCTGACGCGTTCCCGTAACTCGTTCTCCTTGGGGCGGGGAAGGATAAACCTGTTGTAAAGGGCAAGCAACAGCAGGAGTATACCGAGCACGCCCAGCGAGACGGTCCAGCTGAAGGCTATGTTGCCTGCCGTTATGGCAAACTCAGCCGTTGTCACCTCCCTCAGGTTATGGTGCGACTTCAGTGAGACGGCAGCAGGTACGTCCCAGTTGCTGCTGGTAAACTCAAACCTACCTGTCTGGTTCCTCGGGATATCGATGTCCTTGCTCCCCCCTTCGCGTGACACATTGACAACGATGACCTCTCCCTCCTCCGGTGGCGCCGAGAGGGCAATATAGACCACCGCCGAATCCAGATCCGAGACACCCGATTCCCACAGCGGAACAGCAATATCATCAGGGAATACCAGTATCCGCGGCTCCCCTTCCTCCTCTGATATGGCGATCAGCGACGGGTCATAGGGAGTATAATCTGCGACGCTGACCGACCTCGCTTCGAAGGCGACAGGCTCCAGCCCGGTGTTCTTCTGGATTATCCCGGCAACGAGGGGAATCAGCCCCAGCGCGGTGAGCATGGCAAAACGGTAGAAGGTGCTTCGTATACCTACAAAATAGGCTTGTTTATGCTGGTTTAGCGCATACATGTAGAAGCCGTCGGCAGCAATATCGTGACTGGCCGAGGAGATGGCAACAATGGCAAAGATTGCTATGGTGATGGGATAAAACATCGGCAGCTGCATGGCCAGTCCGGCCCCGATGAATGTCACGGCAAGCAGGAGCTGGGTCCAGATCACCCAGTTGCGTTTTGTCGATACAACGTCAATGTACGGGCTCCACAGTGGCTTGAGCGCCCATGGGAGATAGAGTATGCTCGTCCAGAATGCGAACGAGGCAACGGAGATGCCCATGGTCTTGTAGATAAGACCCGATGTGGTCATCACGATGCTGTATGGTATGCCCTGGTAGAAGTAGAGTGAGGGGACCCATGCCCATGGAGACCTGTCCGTTTTCTTCTCTGCCATTTTTATAGCTTTTTAAAGATGTATCCCTTGTCTGTGTAATAATCAATCAGCTCTCCGAGCCTGAGATATAATTTGTCCGTCCTGGCCTGATCGGTTCCCGGATGAATGAGCACCAGGGCACCGTTCAGCCCGCCGGCTGTATTCTTTTCAAATGAGGCCAGGCGCTCAATAAGGTAGTCAGAACTCCTGTAACTGGCCATGTCAGGCGTGGTATAGTCAGCACCGGTGCCGGTTCCCGGGGTGAAGTTGACGAGCGTCATCCCCATCTCTTCCGTCCAGCGGTTGATGGCTCTGTTGTACCACTCATAGGGGGCAAGGAAATATTGCGGCTTCTGCTTTTTCAGACCAGCCTTACCCAGTGCAGTCACGTTGTTCAGCAGGTCGTTATTGAACTGTTCCTTTGTTACAAGAAGGGTATCCCTGTTCTCCCAGGGTATGTACAGGAGGTGCGCATCTGAATGGGGCCCGGTATAATGTCCATCCGCAATGATCCTCCTGGTGACAGGGGTAAATTTTTTGTTCCTGAGGAAATTACCTGTCAGGAAAAATGAGCCTTTTATGTTCCTGTCATCCAGAACATTGAGGATATGGTCAAATCCTTCACCGAACTCATCTGCAGAGAAGAGCAGGTAGATGGCCTTCTCATCCGAGCCCTTCCTGATCAGGGCGCCGTGAGCATCAATAACATCACCCGCTGACTGCTCTTTCTGTGCTCTTCCCTCCTTTTCCAGGGTTGAGAAGTAGTAGCTGAGGCTGGCGGTGCCGTCAAGTGTTGGCTCGTTAGTGCTGTAATCGCCTATATCATCATGATAGACAGCTCTCCCGCCCTGGAATGCAGCATAGGGATCGGGATTAAAAAGCGTCAGGCCCCTTAGGTTCTCGTAGATACCCTTGTATATCGGTCCGTCAACCAGACCGCCTGTGGTGGTCTGTCCAAGAAAGAGGGTCACGGCAGAATGGGGATAAAGGGGATAATCGCCGCCCTCCGGCAGGCCACATATCATGGAGGTGCCCCACGGATTGCATCCGAAGAGCCAGTCTCTCATAGCAGCCTCCATATGATCATACCTGGTGTCGCCGGTAGCCTCGCGGTAAAGCCTGCACTGGGTAAGTGCAGCAGCTACATAGTTATTGGAACACCAGACAAAGGGTATCTTTACCTGGAACACATCATTCTGATCACGCTGGTATATAAGTTCAAGTCCCTTGCGCATGAAGTCAAGGTACTTCTGTGAATACTCCGTACCGGATTCTCCAAGGTTCGCATGGCCGAGGTTCACAAAGGGGTAGAACTGATAATGACGGGCAGTGTCTTTCTCAATCCATGGTGTGTAGGGCTCCAGTGTGCCCCAATAGTCAGCCTGAGTCAGGTAGTATTTCTCCCCGGTCAGGGTGTAAAGCTCCCATGCTGCAAGCTGCATGTCGTCAACATAGTTATCTTCCTCATAGAAATAGGGCGAAACGTTGCATGCAGTCTGGGTTGCCCCGGGGTCGGTATGAGCAAACTCAAAGGCATCCACAGCCTTCGCAGCCATTATCTCCGCGAACACCGGGTCATCCCCGGCAAAAATCTTCGCCCCCATGGCGAAGACAGACGAAAACTTTCCTGCCGTGGAGGCTACGCCCTCTGTACGGTTTTTGAACCTGGCCAGACCCTGAGGTTTGCCTGTCACGAAGTAAACCGGCCTGTAGGGCCCGAGACCGTATCCGGCCGTGTCAAGGTTAGGCAGCCGGAAGCCCTGGTGGTCACGGTCGTCAGCCACCTGGTTGTACATCGCCCCGCTGTCGGGATTCATTTTCAGCAGCCACTCCAGTCCCCATCTGACCTCATCAAGGATGTCCGGTATGCCGTTGCTGCCGGGCAGCCCCGCGGCATCATGACTGTCTCCGTAGATCTCAGGGGCCCTCTGCCATGCGAACATCATCTGGTAGACCGAGTTGGCGGTGGTTGCAGTGTATCTGAGGTGATCACTGGCATCATGGTAACCGCCCCACACGTCGATGACGGTCCCCGAGAGAGTCGGGGGATCGACAATCATCCCGTCATGCGCATGGCATGAATCGGCGAGGAAGGGATTATAACCGCATCTCTGCTGCCTTATATAGTTTAGAATAAAATCAGCTGTACCGTCATAGACCCCTGCCCCGATGCGGAATGTCTCTGACCGCGTGGAACCATATGATAAATAATATCCCCCCGGTTCAGTCAGGCCGGAGAAGTCGAGCCTTGCTGCGGCAGCCATGCCCCATACGGCTCCGTCATAGGCCGACGCGGTGCCCTTGTAAACCTGCGTGCCGGACACAGCGTCGCAGATAGTGAATGAAGCTGGTGTTCCGGGTTCCTGTGAGATGTAGACCGCAACCTTGACCGATCCCGGCAGATATCCGAGCTGGTTGATCCTGATCCATGAATCGGCCCGGGCGCAAAACACTGTAAGGAACAGAAGTAAAAAGGAGAGAGCCTGTTTTTTCATCTCAGTACATTTTTATTAAAGCCGCGTTCACAAAATAGTGGCTTAGTATTTCCCTGTAGCCAAATCCGGAAGCACCCATCACGGCAGCTCCTATCTGGCAGAGTCCTACTCCGTGACCCCAGCCGGCACCGTGAAGAATGAAGGTCACCTCACCTTCACCGGCCACAGTCTCCACAACGAAGGCAGAGCTGTAAAGGTGTGATTTCGAGAGCGCTTTCCTGATCTCGAGCTCCTTTCCGATGATCATCGTCTTATTCTCACCGGTTATTTTCAGCCTTATAATCCTCCCGGATGTACCTCTTGTCAACGGCTCCAGGGCTGTGATGAGCCCGAAGTCAATGCCAGTCCTCTCCCTTACCAGGGTGCTCAGTTCGCCCTGGGAATATACAACCTTCCAGCGGAAGAAGTCATTGGTTTCCTGGTCATAGTTGTTGAGCACCTGAGAGAGTATATTGCCGTCGGCAGTATTGCAGAAGGCATCAGGGTTTCCCATGATCCACCGGACCGCATTCTCCTCATTGGTCAGGTCAGTGTTAAAACCTTCCGGTGGCTGTCGTCCGTCAGTGAGCTTTTGTATGTAGGGGTGGCTGACAGGCTCCCACACATTCTCGAACAGCTCGGTTATGCCTCCGCAGCACTTTGAATACCGGGCATCACAAATGGCATCTCCGTCCATCAGCACCTCGCCTCTGGTATCCCTGACCGCCTGTTCAACCTCCTTTGTGGAGGCCCTGGTTATGCCCTGGTAGCGCTGACAGTGATCATCGGCGCATACGTCGAAATCCTTGTGATCCTCACGGTCATACCACCTGGTGATCTCAGTGCTGCTTACGAATGTGGTGCGGTATTTCTCAGCCTTGGTACTGAGATGCAGGGTCTTGTCTATCTGCGCCAGCAGCCAGCTCCTCGATATGACCGCATGTGCCCTGAGAAGGCCGCCGGACGACGTGGCGCTCATCTCCGATGAGATGACGCTGACAAGATAATCCTCAACCGTAAGGAGATTCACTGCTGTCACCTGCCCACCCCTGACAGTGAACCTGAGGGTGCCCCTGAAGGTCTGATCCTCGTCCCTCTGCCAGTGGAAGTCGACTCCTATGGTGACGGCATGGAGGGTAAAACTGCAATCGCCATAATCCTTTGGTGTGATATTGACTTCAGCACCTGCCTCCACCGTCTCGTTTTCACTTTTCAGTAAAAGATTCCCCTCACGGGCCAGGGCCGTAAACCTGCCTGACAGCATTCTGCCCGCTTCTCCGGCAGAAAACTCACCATTCAGAGTGAATGTCAGTCCGTTCCCGGACACAATCCCGACGCTGATCTCGGGTGTTTGCTTCTCTGTCATATCAGATTTTCAGTTAATGTTTTAAGTTCTCCCTCGTCAAGGCATACCTCTTCTAATATTCCTGCGATGTCAGCGGCGGTTATCTTTTCAAAATCCACTTCGCGCGGTGTGATGAACACGCCGCCTAAGTCAACCGAAGCAGGGCTGAGCAGGATTTTCTCATCTCCCCAGGCAAAATAGCATGCCGGCCGGTGGACTTTGCGCGGTATTACATGAACAATCCATTTCTCGCCAGTATGGTAGGCAATAATATTCAGCATGGGTTCCGGCCTGTCAGGCTGGACAGTGGCAAACCTCTCATAGAATTTGTTGAACGCGCCGGCAATTACCTCTCTGTCAGATCCGGCAAGGGTCATCATGCCCCGGCCATAATTGTGCCACAGCCATAGTTCCGTACTACCGGCAGCTGCCTCTTTTGTGCACAGCTGCGGATTGCTGAAATCCTGCTCCACCATAAGAAACCCCCTGTTGCCGGCCTGAAAGTGCAGGTGATCGGGAGCCGATGCCCCGCACTGGGGTCCGTTATAAAAAATAACATACCCGGGCAGCGCCTCCGCCATGTCCAGCATGTCAGGGAAGCTTCCGGATATGCGCTGGGGGATATGGGATTCAGACACGATAGTCAGGTGTCTCCGGAAGATGGGGAACGGGTTTATCAGGATGATATACCCGCCTCCGAACCCGATACCCCTCTGTTCCGGTGGCCGGTTCCTCTCACAAAGAAAACAGGGCCGTGCCTCTATCGACCGTGCATCTACCTTTGCAGCAGAGGAGGTTATCCTTCCGGGATTGTACTGGAC
>JBHEOU010000037.1:10035-12522 GCA_046260645.1 Bacteroidales bacterium
GATTATGCGTGTTCATTTTGCCGACATCAAGTATGGCATCCGAATTCTCATCCCACCTGCGGCAGAGATACAGCGGTTCGTAGATGCGTCCTATCCGGTAGTGACGGCTAATTGCCAGCCCGACAGCATAATCCTCCCCATAGCTTACATTGGGAATCCTGATGCTCCTCAGGACTGGCGTGTAAAATGCCCGCGGGGCACCCAATCCGTTTATCCTGAGCGCATTGTTGCGTCCATTATCAGGTGTCCACTCTCTGTGATCAATCAGTCCCGGCGGAATTTCCTTCAGTTCAAAGTTAACCATCCTGTAAGAACCGACTACCATGGCGCACTGCTGATCATGGAAGGCATCAATAACCCTGGTGATCACCGAGTCATCAATATAGAGATCATCACTGTCGAGCTGGATGGCAAACCTCCCGCATTTCTCACTCATGACAGCCACATTCCAGCATCCACCGATACCGAGATCCTTTCTCTCAGGTATAATATGCACAACCCTTTCGTCTCCGGCAAATGATCTTATCACCTCCGTCGTGCCGTCAGTAGAGAAATTATCTACTATGATGAGATTGAACCGGTACTTTGTCTTCTGGCTCAGCACGGATTCTATTGCATCACCTATGGTTTTGACCCTGTTTCTGACCGGGATAACCACCGAGGCGTCAAACTCAAAGCTCTGATCGTCAAATTTTATCTCACGGAAATGAGGCTTGAGCCATGCGTTGATGCATTTCAGATGGTGGGTACAGGCATTCTCCATCTCAACCTGCACAGCCCTGTTGCGCGGGTCAACATAATCGAACTGTTTCTCGCCCGACTTGCGGGTGTCAGTCTCGACCTCCGTATAGAGCATCTCTTGGATGTGCACAAGCGGGTGGGTCTGTGAAATTTTCAGTCGCAGGTCATACAGCCCGGCATAACTGTAATCTTCATCCATCCGTTTGCATGCGTCACTGAATGCTTTTGCGCCATAAAGGATGACAGAGCCGAAATTGAAATCATCACGAAGGCTTCCCTCCTGGTAATCGATGACGGGATGAGGAGAGAGGGCCTCGTTTTTACTTTCGAAATAATCGGAGTAGACCATTCCAGCCCCGGTATCATTACAGATCTGCATCATCCTGCTGAAGGCGAAACTTCCGAGGTCAAGAGGAAAGCCCTTGCTGTAAGTGACGACAAAATCAGTGTCAGTCACGGCAGCCATTTTTTTCAGGGCATCGGTGGTGGCATAGCCGGCAGATCGGAGGTAATCGGCCTCAACACCCGGCAGTGTCTCCTGATGATCAGGCGCGACCACAACAAAGATCTTGCTGACAACGCCGGAGGCTCTCATTGAACTCACTGTTGCGGCGACTGATGCTGCGTCAGACCAGGGTAAAAAGCATGTTATTGTATTATCCATGAAATCTCGCTATTTAATTTTCAGTAAAAAATTCAGTATCTGTTTCATGAGCTCGTCTCTCTCCTCCTGTGACATGATTGTTTCAAAGGGAAATCCCATGACGAAGCTCCTCACCTCACCCCTGTGCATGACAGCGGCCGAGGTATTGTTCTCAGTGTACCGGAATGCTGTGGATGAGAGCTTGTCAGCCGGCTCGATGGCATCGGGAGCCTCAGCGGCATAAATGTTATCATCTGATCCGGTGTTGAAGCTATAGCTGCCGGTAAAGTCCGGCCCGGCAATATCTGTGGCATATAGTCTGCCAGTGGTGACTGCATGGTCTGTGCGAGGCTTGAAATGCAGCGTTTTCATCACTCTTGCGGCAGCCGCAGTATCAGCCAGTATGACCAGGTCAGTGCCCGTGTAAGCCCCCGACATGAAGACAGGCAGAGAAGCCTCCTTCATCCTCTCAAGACTCCTCAGGAATTCCGGCGTGTATATCTGAAAATCCTTCTTCCCCGGTTCATATGCTGATGCCGTTGTCTTCTCTTCTCCAAACAACAG
The DNA here is from genome assembly GCA_046260645.1 of Bacteroidales bacterium. GTDB lineage: Bacteria > Bacteroidota > Bacteroidia > Bacteroidales > VadinHA17 > SR-FBR-E99. The sequence continues at coordinate 11,984 of JBHEOU010000037.1, forward strand.
GTCAACCGCACACCATGGCTTCAGATCAAAATCTTCCCCGTTGAACACCTCATCACTTACTGAAACGAATGATTTTCCGGCAGCCATGACCGAGAGGCCATGAATATATGGAAAGTCAAAGCTGTTTCCAGCGATGACCCGACCCTCACTGTCAGAGTATGATGAGCCCCACCCGGCATTGTCGTCGTCAGTCCACGGCGACTTACGATCAAAGTCATACTGGTCGCCCACACTGACGAAGTTGTAATGATCCGCCACTCCCCGGTCATTCCACCAGGCCACGCCGGCCATTCCGCTGCGGTCGAACCACGCAGGGCCTGATATGCGATCAAATCCATTGACTATCAGCACTGTACCGTCTGACCCCGCAACCAGTCCCACTGACAATGTCTCGGAAGGGAAGCTCTCGCCCCCGCCATTCACGGCGGTTACGCGGAAACTGTACGGGGTGTTGAAAGAAGGGAGTTCCGTTACAAAAGAGTTGCCGGCAACCGGTGTCCCATTGTCAAAGCCTCCGTCACCGGTGCGCATGTATACCC
>JBHEOU010000370.1:0-274 GCA_046260645.1 Bacteroidales bacterium
CCCGCCGTATAGTGACAACTTTCAGGGAGAAGCCCGTTGTGACTATTACCATGGAGAGCCCGAACTTCAGCTTTGAACCTGAGGACATCAATGCCCTCGACACCCTCGGCACGCTGTACGAGAGACTCCGTGTTTCCGACAACTGGGGCAGGCTGGCGGTGGATGAGGGCGGCGCCCTGCTCACCAATGACCTGCGTCTGCTGCGGGTCAGCGCCAAAGACATTGTGGTTGATAAAACCCATATATCCGGTGCAGGATGGCACCTGGTGCTTAA
>JBHEOU010000370.1:300-814 GCA_046260645.1 Bacteroidales bacterium
CTCCGTGCCCTCCCGCTTTCGCGGGACTGCCGCGCTCCGCTCCTTGTGTGCCCTGCGCCCCCCCTATTGGCTGTCGCGCAGGTGGGCGAGACTCTCCCTGAGGGTGGCAATCTTCGACCGTGCATCAGCCTCCTTGTTCCTCTCCATGCTCAGGACCTTCTCCGGTGCATTGGCAACGAACTTTTCATTCGAGAGCTTCTGCATGACCGAAACAAGGAACCCCTCTGTATATTTCAGCTCCTCCTCCAGTTTCTTTATCTCCTCTTCATGGTCAATGCCGTCACTCAGCGGGACGAAGAACTCCGAGGTATGTATCCTGAATGAGGCGGCCCCTTCGACCTTGCCTTTAACGATTCTTATTTTCGAGAGATTGCACATGCGGATGATGACCGGGTCAAACTCCGTTCCGGTGGTGCCGGGAGTGGCACAGAGGACCAGCGGTTCACGCATGGGTATGTTCCTCTCCTTGCGTATCGCCCGCACCGCGGTGACAATCTCGCGCACAGTGTCAAAG
>JBHEOU010000371.1:0-810 GCA_046260645.1 Bacteroidales bacterium
ATTGAGGGGGCAGCCTATTCATTGCGGACATTTCCCGACCCGGAGCTTGAGGCATATGTTGATTCACTGATCTGGAAGATCGGGCTTGCCCAGGAGGATGACGGTTACCTCTACACCAACCGCACAATTGCCGAGATGGGTTACGGTGAGCTGCATGAATGGGCTGAGGGCGGAAGATGGGAGAAAACCAATATCCTCAGCCATGAGCTATACAACCTCGGGCATATGTATGAGGCTGCCGTTGCTTATTACCAGGCCACCGGGAAAAGGGAACTGCTTGACATTTCCCTTAAATCAGCCGACCTTGTTGACCACGATTTCGGGTGGGATGCCTTTATTAGCTATCCAGGGCACCAGGTGATAGAGATGGGTATAGTGAAGCTTTACAGGACCACCGGGGATAGAAGATATCTTGATCTTGCAAAGTTCTTCCTTGATGCCCGCGGCACACGTGACGATGGTGATGAATATGCCCAGAGCCACAAAAAAGTTGTTGACCAGGCTGAGGCGGTAGGCCATTCGGTGCGCGCAACATACATGTATTCAGGCATGGCTGATGTTGCATCCATCCTCAATGACGAAGCCTATGTCAATGCCATTACAAGGATCTGGGAAGACCTCGTAGACAGGAAGATGTACATAACCGGAGGCATAGGCGCCTCGGGCGGCAACGAGGGATTTGCCGAACCTTATCATCTCCCGAACATGACAGCATACTGTGAGACCTGTGCATCCATAGGCAGTATATTTTTCAATCACAGGATGTTCTCAATGCATGGTGAAGGCAGGTATTTTGACATCCTTGAAAAG
>JBHEOU010000372.1:0-303 GCA_046260645.1 Bacteroidales bacterium
GCCCCATATCGCCGAGCCCGCCGCCGTCGTAATCCCAATACCCGCGGAACTTGGAGTGAACACGTTCAGGATTATAGGGTTTGTATGGAGCCGGTCCGAGCCACATGTCGTAGTCAAGATTTTCAGGTACCGGCATGGGATTCAGATTGTGTTCGCCGCTCCAGTAAAATTTCCAGTCGTAGCCGGTTACTCCGCTCACGGTAAATTTCAGCGGCCAGCCAAGAATTCCGCTGTCAATCACTTTTTTCAGTGGTTTTACATCGGTTCCCAGGCCGTAAAAATTGTCTTTAAACCGGAACCAGG
>JBHEOU010000372.1:426-809 GCA_046260645.1 Bacteroidales bacterium
TTGACTGCTTCAACTGCCATAATTCCGTGCCAGTGAGGCGGTGTTGCAATGTGAACAATGTCCACTTCGGGCAATTGTATTAACTCCCTGAAATCAAGAAATTTTTTCACATCGTAATCGATCTGGTTTTGTGCCATTTCCAGATGTTTTGTGTCCACATCGCAAATGGCAACCACGCGGGTGCCTTCGTAAGGAATGTGCCCGCGGCCCATACCGCCAACACCTATAATACCCTTGGTCAACTGGTCGGACGGCGCAATAAAACCGTTGCCACCCAGCACATGGCGCGGAACTATGGTTAGCCCGGCCCCGGTAAACAGTGCGCTTTTCAAAAATCTTCTTCTTGATGATTTTTTATCGAAACTCATTGTATTGATTTTAAT
>JBHEOU010000373.1:0-806 GCA_046260645.1 Bacteroidales bacterium
GCTCCCTGGCAGCCTCGTTTACCTTCTGAGTAACCTCTTCTGTCACTGCAGTGGTAACGGCGCTGACAGGACTGACTCCCTCCTGGCCGCCGGTGGCACCCGCAAATACGGGAGTAATTACAGGGTTTGTGAAAGTACCCCCTACCCTGAGATTGACCTTTATAATTTCCGGTGGTGTGACACCGAGACCGAATGCAGCTAGCTGCGAAGAGAGAGCACCCATCAGGGCAGCAGCCGAGGCTCCCAGCTCTGAACTGGGTATCTCCGTCTTAATCAGGTAATTGATGGTCCGGTCAAGTCCCTGGTCTCCTGAAACATTTAGTTTTATGTTGCCGAGCTTAGTGTCGAATGGCTTGACAAAAAGCCTTCCATCATTGATGATAAATGTTGCCTTCAGGTCCTTAATCACGTTTGTGTAGGCCTGGTTCATCTTCAGTACACTCTTCATCATGTCAAATGATTTTGATTCCAGGATCTGAACCGATTCGGAGGTGAGCTCCCCGCTACCTGACATAGTGTTAATCAGAGGCATCATGCTGTTGCTCAGCAGGCTCCTGAAATCCATCTTCACTGTCACGTTGCCCCCCAGCCCTGCCGCTGCCGGAACAAGCTGCCGCACAGTATTGAATGTATTGAACGTCTCCTTTATATTTACTGCACTTATAAGCAATTTTGCATCAACAAGGGGCTTAAGGGTGTCACGCGTGTCGTAGGAGGCATTCACCAGCATTGATCCCCCGAGTGCATTCAGGCCTGTCTCACTCAGAGTGACAACACCGTCACGGACAACTATTTTGCCCTTCACG
>JBHEOU010000374.1:0-271 GCA_046260645.1 Bacteroidales bacterium
CCGTCTCCCAGTTCACCAGGTTCCAGAAGCTCTCGATATACTCTGTACGCCTGTTCTGGTAGTGCAGGTAGTAGGCATGCTCCCAGACATCCAGGTTCAGAATCGGTGTACCCTTCACATCAACCACATCCATCAGCGGGTTGTCCTGGTTCGCCGTAGAGGTGACCTGCAACTCCCCGTTGCCATCGACGATCAGCCATGCCCATCCTGAGCCGAACTGGGTAGCCGCTGCGTTGGAGAAAAGCTCCTTAAAGGCATCGAACGAACCGAA
>JBHEOU010000374.1:365-790 GCA_046260645.1 Bacteroidales bacterium
TGCGCCATAGGTGGAAATGTTGGCAAAAATCTTGTTGAGGTCCCTCTCAGCGATCCCCTCATCGGCCAGTGCCGCATTAAACTTACGCGTATACCCGGCATGGTGTTTCCCGTAATGCGTCTCCATGGTCTGCTTGTCAATGTGGGGCTCCAGCGCATCGAAACCGTAAGGCAGCTCGGCCTGAACAAAGCCTTCAGCCGCAACCGGCATCAGCGATTTTGCAAAATCCTTGTCTTTTCCGTTGGTGTTGGTGCAGGAGGAGACTAGCAGCGCAGAAAGCATTACTGCCGCTAAAAATACCAATGTCCTTTGAGCTAAATTGTCTGTTTTCATAAGTTTTGTTTTGTTATGTTTTATTTTGTTATTTTAACACATTAAAGGAACAAATGTTTAATTATGCATATTTGACCCAATGAAAATACCCG
>JBHEOU010000375.1:0-247 GCA_046260645.1 Bacteroidales bacterium
CACCTGGCCTGGCCGGATGGTGAAGGCCCGCATATGGCTGGCTTCGGTGGGTAAGGTAAGTCTTTACCTTCTTGACACTGACTTTGAGGAGAACAACCATGAAGACAGGGCCATAACACATTATCTCTACGGTGGCGACTCAGAGAACAGGCTGAAGCAGGAACTGATCCTCGGTATCGGGGGCATGCGTGCGCTGATCGCCCTGGGAATAAAACCGGATGTCTATCATAGCAATGAAGGCCATTCG
>JBHEOU010000375.1:257-788 GCA_046260645.1 Bacteroidales bacterium
GATGAACATCTCAGTTTTGAGGAGTCGATGGAGATAATAAGGGCTTCAACCCTATTTACCACACACACTCCCGTACCTGCTGGTCATGACGCCTTTGAGGAGGACATGCTCAGGAAATACATATCTCATTATCATTCAAGGCTGAATATCACCTGGGATCAGCTGATGGCTCTGGGTCGCTTCCAGAATGACCACGACCGCAAGTTCAACATGAGCTTCCTCGCCACGCGTCTCTCACAGGAGATGAACGGTGTGAGCCAGCTCCACGGTCACGTCTCGAGGGGGCTTTTCTCAAAGCTCTGGCCCGGATACCTGCGTGATGAGCTGTATATTGGCCACGTCACCAACGGAGTGCATCATTCCACATGGGTGGCTCCGGAGTGGGAGCAGGTCTATGAAAAGATCACCGGGGAGCGGCACTTTGACCAGGGTGACCGTGAGCAGTGGGCGAAGATATACCAGGTGGAAGATGAGAAGGTGTTCGAGATCAAGATGAAGCTTAAAAAGCGACTGTTTGACAACATACGAAAG
>JBHEOU010000376.1:0-243 GCA_046260645.1 Bacteroidales bacterium
AGATAGAGCTGGAGGATCTCGTCCTTGGAAAAGCGGTTCTCCAGCCACAGGGCGAGGACGGCTTCCTGGAACTTGCGCTCGTAGGTGCGGTCGGGCTCGAGGAACAGGTTCTTGGCCAGCTGCTGGGTGATGGTCGAGCCGCCCTGGACGACGCGGCCGGCCTGCTGGTTGGCGATGAAGGCGCGCACCAGGCCGACGGGATCGATGCCGAAGTGATCCTCGAAGCGGCGGTCCTCGATGGCG
>JBHEOU010000376.1:450-707 GCA_046260645.1 Bacteroidales bacterium
AACGAGCCGCGTTCGGCGACCACGTGGCCGTCGGCCGACAGCAGCATCATGCCGGGCTCGCGCTCGGGCAGCGCGAAGAGGCCGCGTTCGTCGAGATTGTAATAGACGTAGGCCGTGGCGCCGATGCCGACGATGCCGGCCCAGATGCACAGCGTGGCGCCCCAGGTGACGACGCGCAGGATCGAGAAGCGGCGGCGCCGGGCCGGACGCCGGGGCTGGTTACGGCTCGTGCCGCGCTTGCGCGATTTGGTCGAGGT
>JBHEOU010000377.1:0-690 GCA_046260645.1 Bacteroidales bacterium
ACGTCGTTGAAGGAAGGAGCGGGAAATATGTATAATTGGTATTTGAACAATTTATAGTTGATCCCCTACGGGGAATTGTTTTAATTTTGTACCTGGTACTACAATACTTTATGCGCTACGCGCAATAAAAAAGACTGAATCGAAATATTAAATACACATGAAAAAGGGAATTACAATTTTAATGACAGTGGTGCTGGCGGTGATGATGGCCGGATGCGCCGCCACATCGATTGACACATCGGGCGGACGCGACGGATCGTCATTCGACAAGGCCGTGATAGTGGGATCGGTGAGGGCTGAGTACCTCTATATCGACCGCACATACAAGGGTGCAAGCATCCAGAGCCAGATGGTTGTTGAAAACAACGGGAATCCTTATGACGTTGTCACCATAACCACACAGGACGGTTCGAAGAGGGATGTCTATTTTGACATCTCGAAGTTCTATCGCAAGAAGACCTACGCAGACGATCTGGAATAAGTCTGAGAATTTGCGTCCCGACACTTCGTGTGCGGGATTGAGCCTGCCTCTGCGATGCAGGCTCAAATTTACGAATTTCGATTTGCGACCAGAGTACTGATTGCAATATCGCCTGTCTGACTATATGACGGATTGTACGAGGCGGATGAATTTTGCGCGGTAACGGTCGGTGGTTTCACCGGCCTTTTTTATGTCGGGACTCCAAACTG
>JBHEOU010000378.1:0-682 GCA_046260645.1 Bacteroidales bacterium
TATCTGTTTTCTCATTGTCTCCATACCCGGTGTTTGCCAGTTTTCCGATTTTATTGATCACCGGACTGAAGATATCGGTATCGTAGCTGGACTCTTTTGATTGCAGGGCCATGCAGAGCCTCTCAAATCCCATACCCGTATCGACATGCTTTGCAGGGAGGTTGTGCAGTGAACCATCCGATTTCCTGTTGAACTGAATGAACACCAGATTCCATATCTCGATGACCTGCGGGTGTCCCCTGTTCACCAGCAGGTGACCGGGGGTGGCTGCACGCTCGGCGTCTGACCTGATATCAACGTGTATCTCGGAGCATGGTCCGCAAGGTCCGGAGGCCCCCATCTCCCAAAAATTATCTTTTTTTGATCCATTCAGGATGCGATCAGCAGGAAGGTATTTTTGCCAGAGCCCGGCTGCCTCATCATCCCTTGAAAGATCATCGTCACTATCACCTTCAAACACCGTTGCATAGATCCTTTCACTGTCGAGCTTCACCACCCCTGTAAGAAACTCCCAGGCCCATCCGATGGCCTCCTCCTTGAAGTAGTCGCCGAACGACCAGTTTCCGAGCATCTCGAACATGGTATGGTGGTAGGTATCGTGACCCACCTCTTCAAGGTCGTTGTGCTTCCCGGTTACACGCAAACATTTTTGTGTGTCAGCTACCCTTCTAAACTCAGGTTT
>JBHEOU010000379.1:0-243 GCA_046260645.1 Bacteroidales bacterium
CTTCTATGTACTGCTTGTACACAAGCCCGACATCCTCCGCCGAGGTGTACAATACCATCCTGCCTTTCCATGAACCGTCGCCCGGATTAACCAGGCTGAATGGCATGATCTCTGTTTCGAAGCCGAGATCCGTGAAGGCACTTTTCAGGACCTGCAGGTTCATCCCCGACCGGTATGGCGAGTCATCATGCCTGGAACCAAATCGGCCTTTATAATCAGTAAGCAAAAAGATCTTTCCCATGG
>JBHEOU010000379.1:406-673 GCA_046260645.1 Bacteroidales bacterium
ATCATAAAAGCCGTTCTGTTTTTTCAGGCGCTTGCCAAGGTAACTTTTCGCAATGCGAAGCTTTCCCGGCAGTGACAGAAGATCATCGGGAGCGTAGCCTTTATCTGTCGCAAAACGGCCAAGTGCCGGGAAGGCCTTACGGATGATATGCGCATACATCAGCTGCCCTTTATATCTCCTGAATGGATTCTCTTCAAAGAATTCCGAATGAATACCCGCATACTCCGTTCCCATCAGCTCCCTGAGAAACCTGGCATCAAGAAAGGG
>JBHEOU010000038.1:0-12375 GCA_046260645.1 Bacteroidales bacterium
CCTTCTGGAGAAGGGGAGTGACCCTTGCCGAGACCTCCTTCCTGATCTTCAGCTCCTCACCCTCAAGCTTCAGGAAAATCCCCTCAAGGGCTTGCCTGGTAAGGAAATCGTCAAGGTCGGTGCTGACGGTTTTAAAACCTGCCAGCCTGCCGGCGAAGCTGTTTGCCACCGTGTTCCATTTGTCTGTCAGGGTAAGCCATGATTCCTGCGCTGATATCCCTGCTACTATCTCCTTGTTCGTTGAGGTGCTGATTTTCGGCTTGTAAAGCGAATAAAGCTCGTTCCAGGTTGTGTTCCTGAGGTAGGCTGTCGCGGCATTGTCTGACCCGTGCAGGATGTTGTAACCGTCAGATATGGTCATCTGTGTCACTGAAGCAACAAAGATGGGGGCAACCTCCCTGGCAGCATCCTCAGCTGCCCTGTTTATGTTAAGTATGACATTCTCGATGAGCTGTTCGCCACCCGGAATCCTGCCTATATTATCCACAATGACCCTTGCCTCGTCAGGAAGGGGGATCTTCACTGCCGGATCACCGTAGTAACCGTTCTCGGTTGCGAGCTTGTCGGCGGCTTTCCTGGCACCAACTGTAAGTGCCTCCTTCAGACCGTTGATAATGTCACCCTCGGTGAGATCCTTCACGGCTGAGGCTGTCTGAAGAATGTTCATCAGCTCCGCGCATCCTGTTAATAGGAACAGGGACATAAACAATGCTGCGACCCTGTATCTCAGGGTAGAGATTTTCTTGCTTCCCATAGTCATATTGCCTGGTAGGGAATAAGGGTCTGAGACTCTTCCTCCGGGTCCCTGATTTGCAGTACCTCTATGACCACGTACTGGCTCATGCCTCTCCATGGCAGCGGTTTTATGTATTCCTTGTATCGGAGTTCCACGAACTTTCCGCTGGCCCTCTCAAGCACCATGGCAAGGCTGTCATTGGTGATACTGAATTCAAATTCATTACTTTGTATTGCTCCGGGGGTAGGTGTTTTGAACCCTGTCTGGATAAGCCTCCCTTCCCATGTCTTGAAAACGTATCCTTTTTTTACGAGGAAGTTCAGATCTCCCGCCTTAACCCCCTCGCCAAACACAAAGTAATGACGCCACCAGAACAGGGCGGCGCCAACAATCACCACCAGAACAAGGATTATCCTAAGCGCTTTTTTCATTATCGGCAGATTAATGGTTTCATGCCTTCTTGTCTTCTTCCTGGTCGTCGTCCTTATCCCTCAGCTTCTCCTTTACCTCGGCAAATGTAGCCTTCATGGTGTCCCAGATGGAATCGGCACCATCCTTCAACACCTCCCATGCTTCGCCCCCGGATTCCTTGAGGTCCTTCAGCTTAGACTTGCCTTCATCCATTCTGAGTTCAAGCTTGTCAATGTTCTCCTGGTATTTCAGTTTTGTTTCAGCTTTGGCATACTTTGCTTTTAACTTCAGCCTGTCAATATCAGCTCTCCATTCATCAAGCTGAGATTCAATCTTGTGCTGATAATTTTCTCTCTGTTCCTGACTTTCCATAATCTTTATTGTTTTAACCGTAAAACATCATTTTTTGGCCCGATAAAAAGGGCTTAATATAACTTGACCGCGTTCAACTTGTCAATATATGACTGAACCACAAGCTGCTGCGCATCAATCCTGGCTTTTACCGCTGACTGTTCCTTTTCATTCCTGGGGATGGAGTTATCAGCCTGGTTGATGTCTGACCTGGCCTTGTTGATCTTATTTTCGGCCCTGCCAATCTCCCTTTGCAGTTTCTTGCGCCTCTTCTCGAGCTCCTTTATCTGGTCAGACAAGGCATCCCTTCCGGCGCCAACCGGCATGGCCATCATCTCGTTGTTCCTGTAGATGATCTCATTTGAAAGGAGACTCAGTTCGTTGTGTTTGACAAGAAGTTTATCCTGTTCGTCATTAACCGTGTTTCTTTTGTTTCTGGCTGTCTTCTGAGAACGGGCCTTACTGTTACGGAGACTCCCGAGCTCCTTGTTCATGTCACGGAGTATCTTCTCTTCGGCATCGAGCTGTTCCTTGATGACATCAATGTACTGCGACTTGGCAAATTCCTTCAGGTAATCCCTGGCAGCCGTAAGCTGGATATCGCCTGAAGCAGGCTCTATATACACATCCTTTTTAAGTTCAATGGTTACCAGCAGCCTGCTCAGCGTGTCTTCATTCATGAGCCGGCTGTAAATGTTGACGGGGGCAGGGGAGACCTGCCTGATGGTTGCTCCGAAGATCGTCATTTCGCCGTTTTCGGTCTGGACCTTTGACTTGGTCCCGGTCTCCTGTAACTTTATCCAGTTCTTGAGCGTGTTGTCGAAATTGGCCTCCGGTATGGTGATGTTGAACCCCGGGTAGAGATAGTTGCCAATCTGTATGCTGTCTTCAATAACTTTTATAGGTTTCTGGGCATTCATTGCAGAGATAGCCGCAAAAAGCGCCAGGACAATGATCATAGTAGATTTTTTCATAACGGAAATCATTTAGGTCAATTTATAAAGATACAGATTTTAAGGCGAAAATGCAACCGTGAAAGCTTAAAAAATAATGAATAAAGGCATCTCCTTCACTCACTCAAACCCAGGGCCATCCTGGTGGCCTTCTCACCGGCCCTTATGATCTCTGCAGCTTTGTAGAAATCATATATTCCGTAGGAATCTCTTGATAATCTAACCATTACATCTACCTGGTGATTGCCTAGGGTAAGGGCAGCAATCTGATTGAGCATGATGCTGATGCTGCGGGTGTTGAGGTTGAAGAGACCGATGTTGTCCTTTTTGTTTTTGGGAATGTGCTTGTCAGGCCTGGAATAGATATTCCTTATCTTCCTTAGATATTTATTGTCTTCCTCATCACTAACCACTTTTCCGGAATCAGGTATTTCATGTGGTATATCGGCATTTACATCCACAACTGCAAGCAGATCATCATCATGACGTTTCACCCGGTTGATAGGGATCGGGTTGACAAGTCCCCCGTCGACATAATAATCGTCCCCTTTCTGAAAGGGTTGAAAGACTGTAGGTATTGATATTGAAGCTCGTATGGCATCAAACAGGCTCCCCTCGGTGAAGACCCTCTCTACACCCCTGATTAAATCCGTGGCTACGGCACTGTAGGGTATACTGAGCTCCTCTATTTCCCTTGCCGGAACGATCTCCTTCATCTTGTCAAAAACCCTCTTCCCTTTGACAAAGCCATTGCCTCTGATGGTCACATCAGTCAGCTTAAGAACCTCCATCACGTCAAGTGAACACACCCACTCCTCAAAGTCCTTAAGCTGGCCTGAGGCATAGATGCCTCCCACGAGGGCACCCATTGAGGTGCCGGCCACAGAGGTGATCTTAAATCCCTCTTCCTCCAGCACCTTAATTGCGCCGATATGGGCAAAGCCCCTTGCACCGCCGCTGGAGAGAACCAATGCAATATTCTTTCCCAAAATACTGTTATTTATTCTGGTTATACATACTTGCAAGCTCTCCTGCCAGGCTTCCGAAGAACCTGAGGTTTTCAACTGCTGTTCCCGGGGTCACTTCGCAACCCGCTGAGAGAATGGCTCGCCCTGCAGCCTCACTGTAAAACGAGTGACAGCTCTCTCTGATAAGGGCCTCATCCCCATCCTGGATCACAGAGACTGGATCACTCTTTCCGGCAAAGACCTGGCCCGGTGCGAGAAGCCTCACCGCATCCGTAACCGGGCCTGTGCGGTGATCAATATCTACTATATCGGCGCCGGTGCGGATCACATCAGGGAGTATTGCCGAAATATTTCCGCAGATATGGATTTTAGCGTATGCGCCCAGAGAGTGGATATGGTCTGCCAGTGTCTTCTCGCGGTCAAAACAGAACTCATTGTAAAGCTCGGGCGAAATCAATGAGCAGACGGAGTCACCGATGCCGATGCAGTGAGCCCCGGCCCTGACCTGCAGGGTGATGAAATCAATAGCACTCTCCGTAATGATATCCAGGGCCTTGTGCACCTTCTCAGGGTACTCATACAGATCCGTCATCGCCAGGTTGATGTCTCTGATGTCACAGTATTCGGCCAGCGGACCCTCAACCCAGCCTGCTGTGAAAAGGCTTCCGGCGGTCTCCCTGGAGTAACGGGTGATCTCGGAAAGACGCTCTTTCATGCGGGTGTGGTCAGCTGTCTTCAGCACCTTCAGGTGGTCAATGTCACCTATATCAGTGATTGCATATCTCTGCACCTTAGGAAGGTCATCATCAGGATAGGTGAGGAGCGTACCATACGCTTCGGCCTCTGCATAAGGATCTGACATGGTGTTGACCCAGTCTGACCCGAAACGGGTGGCACAGATGATGTTTGCCGTACACTTGTGAGCAGCACTAAGGCAGAAATCCCTGTACCTGACCCCTGCAAAACGTGCGGCAAAACGCATCAGAATGGGATGGAAGGGAACCCGGTCGACAGCCCGGCCTTCAATGAAGCTTATTGTTCTTTCCAGTGAGTTCATTTCGTAAAATGTTTATCAGACGCCGGCCACCCTGCGCTTATATTCTGCAAGCGCCTCGTCAAGCCTCTCCCTGGCTGTGTTGTCCCCGGGCACGTTATGGCTCGGATGGATGTACAGCTTGACTCCCCTGTCGGCAAGGATCTCCGCTACAGTGGCAATGGTCATCCATACACACGTTACAAAAGCCATGGTCGATACCGGACCGATCTTGTCATAATGGTTTTTCAGCTTCACTGAGGCATCCTCCAGCGGAGCACAGGTATCCACTACAATGTCGGCTATGTCAAAGATAGTCTTTCCCGAAGAATGCCTGGTCTTTTTCCCCTTTGCTGCTGCTGCTGAACCAAAGACCACAACCTTCATTCCCCTTTTCTTTGATTCAAGGGCGACGTCGATGTTCACGTTGTTGATGCCGGAGTGGGAGAAGAGCCACATGGTGTCTCGCTGATCAAAGGTATAACCTTTCATTATCTCAACACCGTACCCTTCAACTCTCTCAAGGAACACAAACTGGTGTACACCCATCTCTCCGGTAATGTGAGTAAAGAAACTAAGAGGTATCTCTATCATCGGATGGAAACCGACAAACCCCCCGATCCTCGGATACATCTCTTCGATAGGCAGGGTGGCATGGCCACACCCGAAGGTATGAACCCACCGTCCGCACTCAATGGTATCGGCCATAGCCTCTGCGGCCATGCGAATACTATCCATCTGTGTCTCTTCAATACGGGACATGACATCCCTGGCATTTTTCAGCCATTCAAGTGCAAGCATAATTGTCTTATTTATTAAGTGATTATTTATTCTGTTTTAATCTGCTGAAGATAGCTATTGCCATGACTATAAGGATAGCAAGCTCTGCAAAAGTAAAGGTCGTCAGATGCTTTATCCCGTAATTTTCAGCCACCAGGCCCATTGAATAGTTGATCAGCATATTGCCTGCCAGGGCTATGACCAGCACGAAGCTGAAGGCTGTACCGGACAGGTGGGGGTACCTGTTCCCTACAAGCCCGAGCATGGTAGGAAAGCCTGCGGCGAGGCCTGCACCGACAAGAAACAGCCCGGCTGCTGCCGGCATGATAGAGCCGCTCATTCTGAAAATTATCAGTGCAACCAGGGTTATGCCAAATGACATATAGAGCAACCTGCTCTCTTGCATTTTCCTGAAGAGGCTGCCAATTAAGAGCCTCATTACAGTCATTCCGGCAATGTAGGCCGAAAGACCCATCAGTGCTGCATTCGGTTGAGCAGACACCCTGTCAATAAGGTAGGTGGTGGTCCAGTTGTTGATCAGACCCTCAATGGCACTCTGGAAAAAGAGAAAGAAGGCGATCATCACCAGGGTGAGGTCTCTCACCAGTGTCATTACATGTTTTATGGAGATGCCCCCTGCCTGTTTCGCGGGAGGAAACCTCACAATCAGAAAGAGGATTGCTGCCGTCAGCGCGAGAAATCCCGTTGCTGAAACGATGGCTTCGAAATCAAAAGAATGCCTGAGAACACTCAACAATAATGGCATGCCCAGTGCACCTAACCCAAAGAAGACGCCCAGAAGACTCAGATTGGCTCCCTTGCCTGTTGTGCTGATGTCGGCAACCACGGCATTTGTAGCTCCGTTAATGGCTCCGCCGCCGAGACCGAACAGGAATACGGACACCGTGAGGATCCATGACGTATGAGTGAAGGCGAGCCCCTCAAAGCCCGCAAACATCAACAAGGCCGAGATGGCAAGAAGGGTCCTGTATCCATACTTGTCGCATACCGGACCAAAGAGGAGTGACCCGGCGATGATCCCTATGGGAAGGATGGAGAAGAGCGTGCCGGCCTCCACAGCATCAAGCGAATGCCTGACCCTCAGGTCGGGCAGCACCGCTCCCAGGAGTATAAGGCCTATGCCAAACAACAACATGCCGAGACATGCTGCCCAGAATACCAGTTTCCTGTTGTATGCTCCGCTCATCTGCTATCTTTTTGTTCTTCAAGGTATTTCATGGCGAGAAAACCCGCACCAAAAACACCGGCGTCTCCGGCAAGGGCAGAAGGCTCAAAGGTGGCCTGCTTCATGCTGATTGGCTGAGCCCATTTTTCCGCTTCCAGCCTGATGGCGGGGATGAGCTCGACTGCCGGGCCGAATACACCACCGCCGAAGATGATCTTCTCAGGGTTGAAAAGGCTGACAAGGTTGGCGGAGGCCATCCCCCAATATTCAACAGCCCTCAGGATGATCTCCGCGGCCGCGGCATCACCCTTTTTCCATGCGCTGAAGACATCGCGGGTTGTTATTTTCTTCTCACGTGTGGTCGCAAGTTCGCCCTTATAATCGATATGGCTGTGCAGGTACTCCTCTGCCTGCCTGGTGATACCCTCTCCCGAAGCATAGTATTCAAAATTGCCGCAGATAGTAAAATTGCTCCTGAAGGGTCTCTCCAGAGCCATCCACCCAATGGCTCCTGCAATGTCATGAGATCCGTGCAGGATGCCGCCGTTGACGATAATTCCTGCGCCAATACCCGTCCCTACGGCCAGGAAGAGCGCATCAGTGCAGCCGCGCGCATTACCCTTCCATATCTCACCTGAAATGTAGCAGGCCCTGTCACTCTCAATGGTGACAGGGATATCCTCGGTGATGGTCCTTATCTCTTTCAATAGCGGATAGTCATCCCAGCCCGGGATATTCGGTGCCCAGACAGTCCCCCTGTCACGGCGGCTGATACCTGGCACGGAGATGCCAACAGCTTCCACCGCATCACCCTGTCTGGCCGATTTCGCCAGCATGAGCGCAGATGTGACCGCAATCATGTTTCCGACCTCTGTCCCCCTGCGGTTGTCAAGGGTCAGTGTCTCATTCTCTCTCATGTTGCCCTCATGGTCAAACAGCGCAAAGGCAACCTTTGATCCTCCCAAATCTATTCCCAGAAGTGCCATATCATCAGTTTTGAAGTTCCATCTTTCCGTTAAAAAATACCCCTTTCAGCTCCAGGTCGCTGTCAGTAATTATCAGGTCAGCCCTGGCCCCTTCAGCAATGACACCCCGGTCTGCGGCTCTGATCAGCTGGGCGGGATAGAGCGTGGCCATCCTTATCGCCTCAAACAGGTCAATACCCGCATGACGGACACAGTTTCTTACTGCATCAAGCATCGTAAGCCTGGCGCCTGACAGAGTGCCGTCAGGGAGAGTGTACCTGTTGTGCTGCATCACATGCCGGTAAGCTCCCCGGTCATTCTCTTCAACAGCATCAGAAACCAGGAAAAGCCTCTCCTTCATTATCTTCTTGACTATCGTTAGCATGGTAAAGTCCACATGTATCCCGTCGGCTATTATGCTGGCACGGGCGATGTCAGAGTTAAACACCGCACCCGGCAAGCCCGGGTCACGGTGATGAATGGGCGACATCGCATTGAAGAGATGCGTTGTGGTCTCAATACCCATGTCAAAGCCGTAGGAGGCCTCCCTGAAGGTTGCATTGCTGTGGCCGGCAGCCACTGTTATGCCATGATCCTTCAGAAGGCTGATTATCTCAGGGGTGCAAACTTCAGGCGCAACAGTCATCATGGTGATGACACCACCGGCCTCATCAAGCAGCTCTCTGACAGCCTCCTGTGAAGGCACCCTGATGAGTTCCCTGGCATGAGCTCCCCTCTTCGCAAGACTTATAAACGGTCCTTCCAGGTGCAGTCCCAGCAGGGCAGGATGGGGGTTCTCCCTGACAGCCCGGAATGCATGGCCGTAGACCTCCATGGTATTCGTCGGCAGGGCCAGGAGAAACCCTGTGGTACCGGTGCTGACAATCGACCCGGTTATGACCACCAGGGCCTCCGCTGTAGGGCTGCCGGAAAAGAGATACCCTCCGCTTCCGGCTATCTGGAGATCGATCAGACCAGACGTTACCAGGTTTCCTTGACAGTCAATCATCTCCACCCCGCTGCTGAAGAAGCCCGGGTCTGCAAAACCGGTTATATGATTGTCTTCTGTCAGAAGTACCTTGTCTTTAACAAGCTCTTTACCGGTGAAAAAGATTCCGTTGAAAAAGGCCGTGCGCATGTTTGTCGTATAGTATAATATGATCAGTTCAACTATTAATTAAGGTTCAAGGGTTATAACCCGGATACCTTTCTTCTAAAATCCAGATCCTGAAAATCATAGCTGAAATCTGTCAGCGGCGAGACGGCCTCCATGGTTATTGCCGACGGCTTTCCCTCCCTGTCAAGGGCGAAGACTGCAAAGGCGTCCGCATCCATTGACCTGTCTTCCCACTTAATGATAAATGTGTTTGCAGTGTAGTGGAACATCTCACCCCTCATTTTCGGTGACTTCACAGCCCTGTATCTGAGCTTGCCGTTCTCTTCGTAAATGATCACGTCGCCGAACCATGCATCGCTATAGGTCCCAATGAATGCCTGCGGATCAATCTCCGCTGACGACTCCCTTCTCCTAGCCTCAACCGTTGCCCATATGCGGTCAGTGATCTCTTTCGCTTCGGTTTTTTCTTTCAGCATCTTCACCTTCAGCATTCCGACCCAGTCATTACCCTGGATATCCAGGTAACCGTCCATTATGGCGTTGGTGATTGCCTTATGTGCCGCATCCTCCTGCTGGTTGGTGAGAACAATGATGCCGAGCCTGATCTCTGGCAGCATCGTCACCCTGGTCGCTATCCCTGAATGGGTTCCGGTGTGAGAGACATGCAGGTGACCGTTGATATCCGTAAGCTGCCACCCCAGGCCGTATGCCGCGAAGCTGGTCCTGTAGGGCGTGTCACCGCTGACAGTCCTGATGGTCTGCGGCGTCCACATCTCGCGGTGCACCTCTTCGGAAAAGATCTGATGCTCAAGGTTTTGACCATGCCTGCCATGATTCATCTGGAGCATGGCCCATTTGCTCAAATCGCTGATATTGCTGTAGATGCCGCCCACCGAGTTGTGAATCTTGCCTTCCTGTTTTGCCACCACCTGCAGCTTCCCGTCCACGGGCACATGCGCATCAATAATGTTTGCCCGGTCCTTCAGTCTTTTAAAGGATGTTGATGAGCCGCCCATCCCGAGCGGCTCCATGATGCGTGATTCTACGAAATCTTCCCAGCTCATTTCTGAAACACGCGCAACCACCTCACCCGCAACAATGTACAGCAGATTGTCATAGTCATACTTCGTTCTGAATGACGATGCCTGTTTCAGGAATCTCAGGTTGTGAATTATCTCTGCGGTTGTGAATATGGCTGAATCAGGCCATGACATCAGATCTCCGGCTCCTTCGCCCAGCCCGCTTCGGTGTGACAGCAGGTCCTTTATATTGAAATCCTCCGTGACATAAGCATTGTAGAGCCTGAATTCCGGGATGATGTCAATGACCTTCGTCTCCCAGGTGAGCTTTCCTTCATCTATCAGAATACCCAGTGCTGCCACGGTGAAGGCCTTGGTGTTCGATGCTATCGCGAAAAGGGTGTGCTCATCAGTCTTCTGCCCGGTGGCAACCGACCTGACGCCGTAACCTTTCATATGAAGCACCTTGTCATCCTTTACCACGGCCACGGCGATGCCGGGAACGTTGAATTCCTTCAGCACACTTTCTGCCAGCCTGTCAATCTGCCTGGTGGAGAGCGGCTGCCCTGCAGCGGCGACAACCAGCGCTGAAAACAGAAGCAGGGTAACCAGTCTTTTCATTTGCTTTTCTTTCTCTTAAGACTGAGATCATGGAAATCATAACTGAAGTCGGTCAGCGGCGAAATAGCCTCCATGGTGAATCCGGCAGCCTTCCCGTCTTTGTCGAGGGTGAAGACCGCGTATGCGTCAGCATCCATCGATCTGTTATCCCATCTGACAATAAAGGTGTTGCCGGTGTAGTATAGCATGTCTCCCCTCAGCTTGGGCGACTTGACAGCCCTGAGGCGCAGATTGCCTCCCTCTTCTGAAATCACAATGTCTCCGAACCAGTTGTCACTGTAAGTTCCTGCGTATATTGAATGATCGACGGGTGCTCCTGTCTTTGAGCGGTTTGCCTCAACCTTTACCCATATCTCATCGGTTATCTTTTTTGCCTCGGCCCGGTTTTTCTCAACGTTCTCACTGAGACTCTTTACCCAGTCGTTCCCTGTCACTCCCAGGTAGCCGTCCTTGATGGCGTTGGTGATGGCTGTGAAGGAGGAGCCCTCCTGCTGGTTGGTGAAGACGATGATTCCCAGCTTCAGTTCCGGGATCAGTGTCACCTGTGTCACTATGCCTGCCAGTCCGCCCGTGTGCGATGCCTGCAGGTACCCGCTGACGTCAGTGAGGCGCCATCCGAGCCCGTACCCTGCAAAATGGCTCCTGTATGGACCGGCTGACCTGACGGGAATTATCGTCTGCGGCGTCCACATCTCCCGGTGGGTCCTTTCGGAGAGCAGCTGCATGCCCTGGTTCTCCCCGTATTTGCCATGATTCAGTTGCATCATCACCCACTTTGTCATGTCAGACACGCTGCTGATGATACCTCCGGCCGGATTGAGCAGGTCACTTTCATAAATGGGCACCACCTGAAGCACCCCGTTGACCGGCACATGAGCATCAATCATATTCTCTCTGTCCCTGGCCATGCCGGGCGAGGGTGAAGACCTCTCCATCCCCAGTGGCTTCATGATTCGCTCCTCGATGAACTGCTCCCAGCTCTGTCCGGAGACCCTCGCTACAACCTCGCCGGCAACCAGGTAGAGCAGGTTGTCATAGTCGTACTTAGTCCGGAATGAGGAGGTCTGCTTGAGGAATCTCAGGTTATGGATGATCTCTTCTTTGGTGAAGGTAGAGGAGTCGGGCCACAGCATCAGGTCACCGGCACCCAGCCCCATGCCGCTGCGGTGCGTCAGGAGATCTTTAATGTTGAAGTCTTCAGTGACATATGCATTGTATAGCCTGAACTCCGGAATGACGTCTATCACCTTCGTCTCCCAGCTGAGCTTCCCCTCATCAACCAGAATCCCCAGGGCGGCAGATGTGAAGGCCTTTGAGTTGGAGGCAATGGCGAACAGGGTGTTCTCATCCGTCTTCTTGCCGGTTATGATGGAGCTGACACCATATCCCTTCATATGAACCACCCTGCCATCCTTGACCACGGCAACGGCGATGCCCGGTACATTAAAAGCCTCCATCGTCTGTTCGGCAATCTTGTCTATCTGGACTGACGTTAGTGGTTGCGACCATGATGTGATGAACATGAACATGAACAGCATCAGCGAAAGGGAAAGTGTCTTTTTCATAGTCTGTGATATTTCTTTATGAGCGAATAAAGTTAGCATATTTGCTGTAAAAGATCTGCCCCTGTTGAAAACCGGAGGGTCGGACAACACAATAGTCAATGAAACCGGAAATGTCACCTATCCTGCTTACGCGGGATAATGCACATACCTGCTGGTCGCGGACAATCAAACTATGGTAGACCGGGGACAAAAATCATCCCCTTCGGATGATCTTAGATCACCACATTAGGGTTGTATCTCGAAAAAATATGATTCATGAAACTGCAATAAGAATAAGCATTATCAGCAGCGAGAAGGAATTTATCAGTATAAATGCATTCCTGGGTCTTGCTTCAGAGTCAGATGCATTTATGATCCTCCTGAAAGCAGCAATAAAGACAATGTTGAGTACCAGCAGCAAAACAGCAACAGGCACCTCAAACGGCATGAACATGCCTGTAAGTATCCAAAGCAACAGTGATGAACCTGTTATCCACACTATTATCAGCCGGTTTATCTGATCAGAACTCATTGAACCATATATTGTTTTGATGCCGGCTTTCTCATATTCACCGCCGTATCTCACCAACAGCAGCCAGAAGTGCGGCATCTGCCAGAGGAACATGAAAAGGGCAAAAAGGATTATGACAGTGTCTGTCAGTCCGCCGCCTGCAGCCGTATATCCTATCAT
>JBHEOU010000380.1:0-666 GCA_046260645.1 Bacteroidales bacterium
GGATTTCAGCAGCCGAGATTCATTCCCGCAAAGTCGCTTCCGGTGCGCGAAGGGAACGGTGTGGATTTCTTTCCGAACCCGGTCACCGCTGAGAATAATCACATGTTCTATGTCAGAATGTACGGGGTGCTGGGAAGGCACTACAGGATCACCATCATAAACCTAATCGGTTCACTGCTCTATACCAGGGAACTCGAGCTCTCTCCTGATCACGATTACGTTCATGAGATACATGTCTCCCATTTCGGGAAAGGAATATATGTTGCCACTGTAGTAAGTTCAGACGGTGTCATTAACAGGTCATTCAAGATGGAAAAACTGTAAAGCGAAGGGTATGAAAAGAGTCTGTTCTTTTGTGTTGACGATAATGGTGTTGATTATCGCAGGTACACAAGCAGCCATGGCGCAGGCGACTGTCCCGGGAGGCATTAACTACCAGGCGGTAGCACGCGACAATAACGGCGATGAGCTGGTCAATACTGACATTGAGGTTCGGTTTTCAATAAGGACTGGTTCTCCTTCAGGACCGGTTGTCTACCAGGAAATATTTACCGGTGTAACGACATCAAGATATGGTGTCTTCTCGCTCATCATCGGGAAGGGCGATCCTGTTCTGGGCACTTTTACAGCCATTGACTGGTCTACGGCCAACCATTATCTTAATGT
>JBHEOU010000381.1:0-659 GCA_046260645.1 Bacteroidales bacterium
TCTTGCAGGATTTCCCCTGCCGGATGACCCCCGGATACTGGTGGATATCGCAACGCATGATGATGCAGGTGTTTACATGATCAATGATGATACTGCCCTGGTGCTGACCACAGATTTCTTCCCGCCACTGGTAAGCGACGGTTATGAGTTCGGCCTGATTGCCGCAACAAACTCGATAAGTGATATTTATGCGATGGGAGGGACGCCTCTGCTGGCGCTTAACATCATGATGTTCCCCTCATCAGGCATACCTCTCGATGTCTATTCTGATATTCTAAGGGGTGGTTATGACAAGGCCCGCGAGGCCGGGGTGAGCATCATTGGCGGGCACAGCATTGATGACTATCCTCCCAAGTACGGCATGGCAGTAATAGGCACGGTTCACCCGGATCGAATCATTGCCAATACCGGGGCCAGGGAGGGTGATCAGCTAATTCTGACCAAGCCACTGGGAACGGGGATAATACTTGCCGGTCACCGTTTGAAGATGACTACCGCCGGTCAGCTTGAGGAGGCAAAGAGCCTGATGATGAGGCTTAACAACGACGGTGCGCGCCTGATGCAGAAATACGATGTCAGGGGTGCGACGGATATCACAGGATTCGGTCTGGCAGGTCATGCGCTGAAGATGGCGCGCGGATCAGGGGTGACCATAACCC
>JBHEOU010000382.1:0-280 GCA_046260645.1 Bacteroidales bacterium
TCTTTTCTCACTGCGCCAACAAGGGAGCGGGAATTCAGGATAATAAAGGCAGGACTGACGCGTGAGCGCGACGAGCTTCACAGGAGGATAGACAGCCGTGTAGATATGATGCTCGAAAAGGGGCTTGAAGCAGAGGCAGCGTCAATCACCCGCTACAGGGGTCTTAACGCTCTGAACACAGTCGGGTACAGTGAGATGTTCAGCTGGTTTGACGGGCTCATCACGCGTGAGCAGGCTATCGGCCTGATTAAAAGGAATACCAGGCGTTACGCCCGTAAAC
>JBHEOU010000382.1:396-659 GCA_046260645.1 Bacteroidales bacterium
GCCATAGCCCGGGTTAACCGTCATCAGGAGAACCATGTCGATATAAGGAAGTATATCTTTCAGGAGCATGACGGGCGAGTGCGGGTTGAGTGACACGCCGGACTGCATTCCGAGCCTGCGTATTTCGGTCACCGTGCGGTGAAGGTTATGGCATGTCTCGTAATGGACAGTGAGGTTTGAGGCCCCGGCGTCCCTGAAACGCTCAAGATACCTGTCAGGGTCAACTATCATCAGGTGTACGTCAAGCGGTTTGGTGGAGAGAT
>JBHEOU010000383.1:0-622 GCA_046260645.1 Bacteroidales bacterium
ACTGGATGCTTCATTCCCATGAACTCCATAACTGAGCCATACAATGGCGGGATGATCTTCCGCCAGCTCAGCAACTTCACTTCGGCTCAGATCTTCAAAATCGGCAAGTCTCAAATTGTTTTCTCTAATCTGTTCAAGATTGTCATGATTCTCCTCACCTGTAATAATAACCAGCCAGAGATCGCGACCCTCGTATGTCTGACCATAAGTTATAACAGATACCCGATCGCTTTCGGAAGCCAGGTTTTTCAGATAGGCTCCCAGCTGGTAGTTGTGAGAATACTCCTCGCCAAGTTGATACCCTAAAAATTCGGCAGGAGATGTAATTCCGGACTGATAAGGCAGCTCCGGATCAAACTGAAAACGATCGTTCAGCAATTGAGAAGCCGCAGGTGATGTTATCAGAAAAATTAGAAGAGAAGTAAGTAGTAGCTTTATAGTGTTCATTTGGAAATGGTTTTTTAAATGTATTCAGGAAGAGAATACTAAATAAAAAAGCCACTTTCATAAATCGGGTGAAAATTGGCTCAAAGTAGATTTGTTAAGATGACCACATAGATTTGTAAACCTGAATTTGAATCTAAATTTTCAAGGATTAGACTCCATTCCTGAGGCTATACAT
>JBHEOU010000384.1:0-275 GCA_046260645.1 Bacteroidales bacterium
CTACTATATAGTTTCTTCCATACAGCGCTTCATCACCGATAAGCTGAATCTGCACTGCCCCGTTGCGTAACTTTTCAACGGTGAAAACGGCTAAATCCTGGTACTCGTTGCGGCTGAGAGCCGTACGTAGTACTATAGTATGCACATCACCATCAACGTAGTCGGTGACGGTTATGTAGTCAACCATATTGTCGCCGTTGAGGTCCAGGTTATTGATCCTTGAATTCTCATCGTTGATGTTTTTCTCGAACGCTTCGAGGGTCTCAGACTCCTGG
>JBHEOU010000384.1:364-610 GCA_046260645.1 Bacteroidales bacterium
TTTTCATCTCTTTAAATTTTGTGAAGAACTGTCTCTTCGGGATAAAGAAATTCAAAAGTTGTGCCAAAGTTTTTGCTGATTTGTTATATGGCTGAAAATTAGGCAATAGAGGGGCGATCCGCCATCTGGCGGAGAGCAGCTAGCATGCAGGGAAGGTAATAGAATGAAGAATTAAGAATCTAACTGTTAGGCCGCACGACCTTTCGACTTCAGACCTTCAGACTGTCGACTTTATGGACTTTATAG
>JBHEOU010000385.1:0-596 GCA_046260645.1 Bacteroidales bacterium
CTACAGACGTTGTTCCCCTAATGGGGCTTAATCCGTTCTGTTTATACCTTCTTGCTACAGACATGGCGCTCTTAAGGAGCTTAACCCACACTGCCCTCTAATGTAATAGCCAGCAATTTCTGTGCCTCCACGGCAAACTCCATCGGCAGCTTGTTCAGCACCTCTTTGGCATATCCGTTTACGATCAAGCCAATAGCGATCTCGGTATCGATTCCCCGCTGATTACAGTAAAAAATCTGGTCCTCCCCGATCTTCGAGGTGGTGGCCTCATGCTCTACAATCGCTGTGTCGTTGTCGGCCTCCAGGTAGGGAAAAGTATGTGCCCCGCACTTATGCAACTCGGATACTTCCATGTCACTGCCGAGCCGGTCTCCACCTGGGTCCACGAAATCTTTGAGTTATCGCCTTTGCAGATCCCCCTTTTCGTTACGAAGTTGTAAATTCCCCCCTTGCCGTTCTTATCGCCCGGGTACCAGTTCTGCACCGTCGAATATTTTACCTCTGCATTTTCCATGGCCACGATCTCCACGATGGCAGCATGGAGCTGATTTTCATCACGCTGCGGTGCCGTACATCCTTCAAGATAACTCACGTAC
>JBHEOU010000386.1:0-585 GCA_046260645.1 Bacteroidales bacterium
ATTACACGCTGACAAGGGTTCCGAGACAGCCTGCACTGATAACGGTCTGGGCGTCAAAGCCAGGCGTGATGCCCAACATCATAAGCAAGTCGAAGCAGATCATGTTGCAGGATCAGAACGTGCTTGATTTTGACCTTGTATACGACAAGGAGCTTGCCATCGAGAGCATTTTTGGCTTCGAGGCAGACATAAAGCATAAGGAGAAGCAGGCTGACGGTACTTATTTTGTCAGAGGTGCTCTGATCAACCTTCCGGGCAATCCTAATTTCAAGCTGGCAGAGGAGAGCCAGACTATTCCATTCACCAAACTTAAGATAAAGAAGAGCGGCAACAGCACATCATCAGGGGTTCCTCTGGGAGTTCCGGCGGCGACTGAATTCAATACCGATGTCAAGGAGTTGCAATTGCTGCTGAACGGGGCCTTCGGAGTATTGCAAACCCCGGCCTCGGGAGCAGTGATGAAGATAAGTTCCGAGAACAGCAAGGGACGGATCATGGGTAAGGCCGGAATAATGAAAGCATCATTCCAGTATTCCGGCAATTATATCACTTTCCAGGATAACACTCCCATATACCTTACAGGGC
>JBHEOU010000387.1:0-569 GCA_046260645.1 Bacteroidales bacterium
AGACTGAGGACTGAAGACTGAGGACTGAGGACAACTGCCTACTGGCTATTGCCTATTGCCTTTTAAAAATAATACCTTTGCACAAATTCTTAAACATGACCAATTCCCACCTCAGCGAACAGGAGCAGGTTCGCAGACAGTCGCTCGAAGAGATCCGCAAGCTTGGCATTGATCCTTACCCGGCAGCAATGTACCCTGTTAACATATCAGCCGCAGATATTCTCGACGGATTTAAGGACGGGGAAGACAACTTCACGGAGGTATGCCTTGCCGGACGCATAATGAGCCGCCGCATAATGGGCAACGCCTCTTTTGCAGAGCTAATGGACTCCTCGGGACGCATACAGATATATGTCCGCCGTGATGACCTCTGCCCCGGAGAGGATAAGACCTTATATAATACGCTATTTAAGAAACTGCTTGATATAGGTGACATAATTGGAGTTAAGGGATTTGCCTTCAGGACGCAGATGGGTGAGATAACCGTGCATCTTAAGGAGCTGACCCTGCTGAGCAAGTCGTTGCGCCCGCTACCCATCGTCAAGGAGAAGGACGGGGTTCTGTATGAT
>JBHEOU010000388.1:0-561 GCA_046260645.1 Bacteroidales bacterium
AATATTCAGTTTGCATTATGCTTAGTATTTTGTTATTGGAAGGTAAATCAGAAATACATATAAAATCTTATTAGATATAAAAAAACCTCTCGTCAAAATAGACGAAAGGTTTTTTCATGAGCGGGAAACGAGACTCGAACTCGCGACCCCGACCTTGGCAAGGTCGTGCTCTACCAACTGAGCTATTCCCGCAAAAGTACCCGGGGCGGGACTTCCCGCCTGACCGCGCAGTCGGGCAGGGAACCCGCACGAACATATTGTTCATTGGATTTTAAGTCCAACGTGTCTACCATTCCACCACCTGGGCATCCTTATGTTTTCTACTGAGCGGGAAACGAGACTCGAACTCGCGACCCCGACCTTGGCAAGGTCGTGCTCTACCAACTGAGCTATTCCCGCTTATTTAAATGAACCTGTTTTTTTAAGTGGTGCAAATATATTGCTATTTTTTTATCTCACAAAATTATGAAAATAAAAAACCGGCTTTATTTTAAACCTGTCAATTTCTTAATTTCATTGAGTTTGTTCAGAGCTTCAATAGGTGTTAAATTATTGATATCC
>JBHEOU010000389.1:0-515 GCA_046260645.1 Bacteroidales bacterium
GGGATGCCGTGGCGGTGTGCTTCGGCCACTATCTCCTTAACAGGATTGACGGTGCCGAGCACGTTGGAGACGTGAGTGACGGCCACGATACGGGTGCGGTCAGTAAGCATGCCGCAGTAGGCGTCAAGGTCAAGCACGCCCTCGTCAGTGAATGGTATGATCTTCAGCTTTGCCTTCTTGCGGTCGCATAGCATCTGCCATGGCACAATGTTGGCATGATGCTCCATACCGCTGATGACTATCTCATCACCCTCCGTGACAAACCTCTCCCCGAATGAGAAGGCTACCGCGTTGATTGAGGCCGTGGTGCCGGCTGTGAAGATGATCTCTTCCCTCTTCGAGGCGTTTATGAAGGCCCTGACGGTCTCGCGGGCCGCTTCATAGCGGTCCGAGACAATATCGGAGAGGCTGTGCACACCCCTGTGCACATTGGCGTTGGCCGTGCGGTAGAGCTCCTCCATCACCCTGATCACCTGTTCCGGTTTCTGAGTGGTGGCGCCGTTGTCAAGATATAC
>JBHEOU010000039.1:0-4586 GCA_046260645.1 Bacteroidales bacterium
AAATAACCGGATGGCACCCTGCTCTTCTCTAGCACAGCAGGTATCTCCGATACTCCGTGGGCTGAGACAAAATAGACGAGCACATTTTTCTTGCCAAGTGATTTGTCAATTTTGTCAAGCAGCAGGCCGACGTTCCTGTCAAGCCTCACAAGGGCATCGGCAGCCTCCACTGAGGAGGGCCCGAAGCGATGCCCTATGTAATCGGTGGCAGAATAAGTAATTGCCAGGTAATCAGTTATATCATCCTGCCCCATCTTTTCATTCTCTATCAGCCTGAGGGCAAGCTCGGTGGTGAAGTCGTCGGCAAACGGGGTCTGACGCAGCATCGAGTAATCCCTTGTCGTTTTCAGGAGCTTGCCTTTGGTGGAGAGCGCCTTCAGGTCATAGGGAAACCATGTCTGTCCGTTAAAGCCTATCTCGATGGTGCTGGAGTCAGGCTGGCATCCGGGGTAGAGCGAGGGGTCCATAAGCGGTTGCCAGGGATGGTTCATATACTGTCCGGGGAGGAGCATGGCGTTGAGGTCCATGAGCCACGGGGGTAGGGTCTGCATGTAGTAGTTGCTGCTCATCCATGTGCCGGTGCGGTCATCATACCAGAAGGAGCCGTCAGCGGCGTGACCAGCCGTTATAATGGCTCCCATATCCTTAATCCCGATGCCGTAAACCTTTGATCCTCCGCAGGCAGCCATATGCAGCTCATCAGCAAATGTTGACGACAGCAGGTTTGCGGGAGAGAACAACCCGGTCTCAAAACTGCCTCCGATTGAGCTGGCCCCGGGGTCCTGGACACAGTATATCATCTGGTCATTGAACGGATGGAACCAGGCGTCGGAGGTGATGCCGTGGGCTGACGGGGAGGCCCCGGTGGATATGGTGGCAAATCCCGGTGCAGCCTGTGTTGAGATGTAGTCAAGCGAGACATTGCGGTAATAGGTGCCCTCAGAGACCATCCGCTTGAGGCCGTTATCAGGAAGGAGGCCCCAGATACTCTCGAGCTGGCTGTAACGGAGTTGTTCAACGATGATGCCGATAACCAGCTTAGGCTTATCCGGAGGGATGTAGGCCGTTTGTGCGAAAGTAAAAGATGAAATGATAAGGAGATATAATGACGTTAACAGTTGTTTCATGATCTGGATATGTGTTAAAAGAACCAAGCCCCAAAAGTATCAGTTTTGGCCTTATGTGCAAGGCGGTACAACAAAGATATCAACATGTGACCATCCTTATTTTAACCGGGTGATAACGGCTTTGCCTCTCAAAAGGGGCCCGTCGGGCTCTTTCCTGACAGATACTATCAGGAGCCCGGTGGGCAGGTTGTTGCAGTCGCACACCACCGGGATGCCTGGATATGCCGTTGTACGGAAGCTTTTGAGAACAGACCCGGAAGTGGTGGTCATGGTGACGGTAACCTCTCCCGTTATTGAGGAAGGAAGCATAATGCTTAAGGGGCCGCCGGAAGGTACAGGCCAGATCAGCAGCCCCGTCTCCGGCGGAACAGGATAGAGATCCGCGGGTTTCTGCAACTGTACATCTTTGGCCACAGGGGAGTTCCACCCGTCAATCACTGCTTCAAATGAATATGATACATATCCCGGGCTTGAGAAGGTGATACTGTAAGTGCCGGGGGCAATGAACCTGTAGTACTCGCCAGTCAGGGAATCGGACCAGATGTGTGATGAGTCAATGTCATGTCCCTCGATGAATATGCGTGCTCTCAGCGGTTCCCCTGTTGTTGCGTCGGCAACGGTTCCGCTGACCCCGTTGAGGGCTTCGGCCATGTAGCGGATCAGTGACCTGTGGTTCCAGTTCCAAAGTGTCTCAAGGTTAGACCCCAGGGTCATCTTTGTGTCATCAATCTCTATGGTCACCTCACGTCCGCCCAGGCCCCAGGTGACGAAATCCTGCCTCCCTCCCCTCACGATATACCACTCCCATCCCCTGGTAACTCCATTGTCAAGGAACGACATATAGCCCGGTTCGGAATAAAGGTGTACAGTATCAGCATACCGTCTGCTGATATCATTGAACCATTCGTCATCGGCATGAAGCCTGGTCCACTTGTCCCAGGGATAGTTGACCACCTCAGCTCCTGAGTGGAGATTCACCGAGAGGGCGAATCTCTTTTCATCCAGGAAAGCCATCATGGCCAGTGTCTCTCTCTGCAGCGGAGGCGAAAAGGTTACCTCAGGGTCAGGAAAGTTACGGTTGAGGTCATAGCCGTAGCTGTTAGCCCTCACCGGATTTATCATCGTGTCATTATCGCGGTACATCCCGTCAGGGTTGGCAAGCGGATTGATCCATATCTCCAGGCCTGTCACAAGATCGGAAGCCAGCCCTCCGGAAGTGCTCTCCGAAGCAAGGTACTCCGCAAGACGCATCAGCAGCACAAATCCTGCAGGTTCATCGCCGTGGATTGTCGAGCTGAGCATCACGGCAGGCTCCTTTTCCTCGAGAGTCGGGTTGTCTGAAATCTTCATCGCAAGAACCGCCCTGCCCTGTACGCTGTATCCTATGGTATCGAGCATACATACCTCAGGCCAGTGCTCTGCAATCTTGTGCATAATGGTGTCATAGTGCTTCCAGGTGGGGTATGACTGCCACAGCATGGCCTCAGCCACGCTGGAGGCGGTGAAGAAGCCTTTGCGGGGCTCTGGCAAGATAAGTTTGTATTCCCTTCCCGTGGTTATGAAATCCTCTGCATCAATATGAGAAAGGCTGAGGACCGCTTCCGTGCCGTTACAGGAGGCAACGGAGAATCGTGCAGCGATCTGTGTCATGAGGTCGAAGCCCGGGTAGCTGATGATCACCTCTGCCTGGCCGTATCTTTTTACTGCCTCCCTGATGTCATCACCATGCTGCAGCGACTGCCCGTATCCGTCCAGGGTTACTGTCACGATCAGCAGAACAGTTATGACGGAGAAGCATTTCACCGTGGCTCTTATACGTTGAACCTTATGTGCAGAATGTCGCCATCGTCGACGATGTAACTCTTGCCTTCCACTGCCAGTTTGCCGGCTTCGCGGCAGGCATGCTCTGATCTCAGGGTCATGAAGTCACCGTACTTCATCACCTCAGCCCTGATGAATCCTCTCTCGAGGTCTGAATGGATGACTCCGGCTGCCTGCGGTGCAGTCATTCCGGCGGTGATTGTCCAGGCCCTGATCTCCTTTGGACCTACGGTAAAGAATGTAAGCAGGTTGAGCATCTCATAGGCAGCCCTGACAAGCTTGTTGACGCCCGGTTCGGTCAGACCGGAGGCCTGTAAAAATTCCATCCGGTCAGCCTCCTCGGTCAGGTTGGCTATTTCAGCCTCATGCGCGCCGGCAATTATCAGCGGCTCCGACCCCCTGGCTGACAGATACTCCCTGACAGCTTCCGTATGGCTGTTGCCGCTGACGGCAGATGCCTCGTCAACGTTACAGACGAAAAGAACAGGTTTCATTGTCAGGAGAAAAATGTCATCGACATATCTCTTCTCCTCCGGTTTAATCTCCAGCGATGATGCATTCTGAAAGCCCTCGAGGTGCTCGCGGTAACGGCTGAGTATCTCTATCCCGTGCTTTGCATCCTTATCGCCCGTTTTTGCGGCACGCTCCAGCCTCTGGATCTTCTTTTCAACTGATTCCACATCCTTGACCTGGAGTTCAAACTCAACGTTCTCAAGGTCCCTGACAGGGTTGACGGAGCCGTCAACGTGAGGCAGGTTGTCATCATCAAAGCAACGCAGCACATGTATCAGCGCATCAGTGTTCCTTATCTCTCCCAGCAGCCGGGCACCTGAGCTGTCACCCTGGCCCCTGACCAGCCCCGGGATGTCAACGATCTCCACAGTGGTGTGGACTATCCGCTCCGTCGGCTGGTGCTTCTCCAGTTCATAGAGGCGTCTGTCAGGTACCTGAATCACTCCCAGGTTCGCCTTGACACCCGTACCAAAGGTGTTTGTCTCTCCGCGTGTGTTGGATATGCAGTTGAAGATTGTGGTTTTCCCTGTGCTGATGATCCCTATAATTCCGCATTTCAATGCCATGTCGCCTGTTTCTGTTGCCGCAAAGTTATCAAAAAGAGCCGATCAGGAGCATGTTACGCCACCGTGGTGCGCACTTTTTACTAATTTTGACCATCAAATTAAACTATGGATGCCCCGGTGCATCTCACTCTCAAATGCCGACGCTGAAGGTGATGCCAAAAATCACTGAAGAGGAAATAATCAGTCTGATACGTACGGACGCCGAAAAAGCGTTCCGCCTTATCATTGACAATTACGGTTCAAGGCTCTACTGGCATATCCGGCGCATGGTCATCATTCATGATGACGCCGATGACGCCTTGCAGAACACCTTCATCAGCGCGTGGAAGAACATCGCCGGCTTCAGGTATGACAGCTCGCTCCTGACGTGGCTCTGGTCGATAGCCACCAACGAAGCCCTCACCCTTATCAGAAAGCGGGATAGGCATAGTACAGTGTCGCTTGACGATCTTGACGGAATCTTTGCACTCGTCACGGGAATAACCCGAGAATTTGGGGCGCTTTATGGGCTGGTAAACAATGCTGCCGTCGGATTGGATGGGCTACTCGCAACTCAGCA
>JBHEOU010000039.1:4596-12132 GCA_046260645.1 Bacteroidales bacterium
TCCTGAAACTGCCGGATAAGCAACGGTCAGTATTCAATATGAAGTACTTTGACGACATGAGCTACGAGGAGATGAGCGGGGTTACGGGGACTTCCGTGGGGGCGCTGAAGGCATCATATCATCATGCAGTGAAAAAAATTGAACAATATTTACAGGGCGATTAAACTATTGCCACCTCTGAACATCAAAGAAATGTCATGCAACTAAATGATAAAATAAAAAATCCCAATCCCTTCAAGGTTCCCGATGGATACTTTGATACTCTGACTGACAGGACAATGTCAGCCATCAGGCAGAACCATGAAGAGGAAGAGGCAGTCCGGGAGACCAGGTTGTACGTTGAGGCGGAGGCTCCTCAGGAGGAGGCGGCCGGAACCGGGTCAGGCAAGGTGAGGAGCATCAGCTTCAGGCCTTACCTGGCGTTTGCTGCTGCCATCCTGGGCTTTGCCCTGCTTGCCACCGTGATGGTCAGGCTTGTGACAGGTGACAGGGCCTCAGTCGGATACGAAACCGGTATCGGCCTGTATGCTGACCTGGCAGCAGAAGGACTGGATACATATTTTATAGAGCATGAGCTGTTACAGACGGAACCGGTTGACCTCACGGGAACAGAACAGACCATCTCATCGGAGGTCATCATTGACTACCTGATGACGGAGGATATTAACCTGAATGATATATACGAACTCTTATAAAGCAAAATGAACAAAGTACTCTACTTATTGATCGCAGTGATGCTCACAGCCAGTGCAGCGTTGAACGCCCAGGGTGCGGGACAGGGCATGGGACAGGGTATGGGAGACAATGAAAAGCTCACAGCATACAAGATCGCCTTTTTCACGCAGAGGCTTGATCTCACCCCGGCAGAGGCTGAAAAATTCTGGCCTCTGTACAACGACTTCTCCGCACGCAGGAACAAGCTGCTGGCTGACCGCCTGTCGCTGATGCGCTATGCTTCTCAGAATGAAGCCAACATGAGCAATGACGAGCTCTCATCAACGGCAGACAGGCTTGCCAGGACCTTCTCAGACGAAGCCACAATGGTGGTAACGTTCAACACAGACCTGAAGAAGGTACTTACTCCGGCAAAAGTCATCAGGCTATACCAGATTGAGAACCAGTACAAGCAGCAGTTGCTGAGGGAACTGAATCAGAGGAGGCAGGGGCAGAATCAGGGAGCGGGCTTCAGGGGCCGCACCGGCCCGGTTCAGGACTGAAGACTGCTGACTGAGTTTGGTTGATACCGGGGTAGCCCTTTGAGGTCAGGAGTTCTTTACTTCCCTTATAAATGACGGGAGTGCCGACAACGGGACGGTTGTCTGTTCTCCCGTTTTCATGTTCTTAACTGTTGCCTCTCCTGACGCTATCTCATTACTGCCGGCAATTATCACTACCGCGATCTTCTGTGCATCGGCATAGGAGAACTGTTTCTTCAGCCTGACGGCGTCAGGATACAATTCGGAAGCTATTCCCGCATCACGCAGTGAGCGTTGTATCTTCAGCAGCTCAGGCAGTTCTTCCCTGCCGAAGTTGATGACCAGCGCTTCTGTGGCTGATCCTGTCTGTTCCGGGAAGAGGCCCAGCTGAAGCATCACGTCATAAATCCTGTCTGCGCCAAAGGAGACGCCTACGCCGGAGACACCCTGCAGACCAAAGATACCCGTCAGATCATCATACCTTCCGCCCCCGCATATGCTTCCTATGGATGCATCAGCAGCCTTCACCTCAATGATGGCGCCAGTGTAGTAGTTCAGTCCGCGTGCAAGCGAAAGATCCAGCTCCACCTCTGCGCGCGACGGTTCCAAAGCAAGGTAGCCGAAGAGTTCTTCCATCTCTGAGATCCCCTTCATACCTGCCTCCGACGATGCAAGCACTCCTTTCAGTTCATCGAGCTTTGCCAGCGGCGATCCGCTCAGGCTGAACACCGGCTCAAGCATGGAGATCACTCCTGGGGCAATGCCGCGCTGCATCAGCTCCTGCCTGACACCCTCCTGCCCGATCTTGTCAAGCTTGTCAATGGCCACGGTTATGTCGGTGATACGCTCTCCTGCTCCTGCCATCTCAGCGATTCCGGCGAGGATCTTACGATTGTTTATCTTAATTACAACCCTGATATTCAGTTCACTGAAAACACGGTCAATGATCCCCACAAGCTCAAACTCATTGAGTAGTGAATCACTGCCGATGACATCGACATCACACTGGAAAAACTCTCTGTACCTTCCCTTCTGAGGTTTATCTGCCCTCCATACGGGCTGTATCTGGTATCTCCTGAAGGGGAAGGTGATCTCATCACGATGCTGTACCACGTATCTTGCAAAAGGAACGGTAAGATCGTACCTGAGTCCCTTTTCACATATCCGTTGAGAGATTGCGGCACTCTCTGCCTGAGAGAGCTCTGAAGCGGGTATGTCAGCCAGGAAGTTGCCCGAATTAAGTATCCTGAATATCAGCCTGTCGCCCTCCTCACCGTATTTTCCAAGCAGGGTTGAGAGGTTCTCCATGGCCGGTGTCTCAATCGGCAGGTAGCCGAAGAGGGAAAAAATCTTCCGGATGATATCGAATATATAATTACGGCGGAGCATCTCCACGGGAGAGAAGTCACGAGTGCCCCTGGGAATGGAAGGTTTCTGAGACATATGGATAAAATTTCCTGACAAAAATAGGAAAAAAAGAGACAGGTCTGAGACCTGTCTGTACCGCATAGCAGAGACAGGTCGGAGAGACAGGTCTCAGACCTGTCTTTACGGAATCCTGTAGATAGATATTCTATTGTATAAACGGGATGGACAGGGGGTATTTAAATAGTTCGCCCTTTGCTGACCTGATGCCTGCCACAATGATGCAGACAAACTCAAGTACGACGAGTGCAATCAGCAACGGTATGCCCACGATGATAAAACATAGCGGAATGAGCAGCACGGTGTAAAGAAGCATGGAAATCTGGAAATTAAGTGAAGCTTTTCCATTGATGTCTACCCACTCCGACTCATCTTTTCTGGATATCCAGCAGATCACCGGGCCGACTATGCCTCCGAATGGAAAAAAGTATCCGGCGAAGGCCGACAGGTGGCAGAACATTGCCCAGTCGCGTTCCGATTGAGTGTATGTTTTTATCTCTTCCATTTGTTTTATTTTAAAGACGGTATGCCAGGGCAAAATGCTGCATCATCAGAAACGTGCCAGCCTTTTCAGGTCACTGACCAGCATTCCGTTTGCGTTCCTGCTGTCAACGAGGTGGCTGTCATAATAATACATCACAGCATCATCTGTTCCGAGGAGCATCTTCATGCAGGTACCCGTCTGTTTGACGCCGTCAGGTCCTACCTTATGCACTATCAGTACATCCTTGTCCTTCTCGTCAATGGCCCTGATTATCTCCTCCTCGTCAACTATCCTGACCTTGTTGGGGTAGTGGGCCTTTATCCTTGCTTCGGTATTGATCTCCGGAGCCAGGTCCTCCGCCCTCACCAGTATTGTCTTGCCCCCGATGTCCGGAACATTCTTGTTATAGTATTTCAGATAGCGCAGCGCCGATGTAGTGGGGTTCTTAATGACCATGTCAGCATGGAACTGCATGAATCTGATGATCAGTCCCAGCTTGTAGCTGTACTCCTCCTCAGGAGCCCCTGCGAAGGAGAGAGGTATGGCGCAGAACTCCGGAAGCTCATCAAGATTCTCAACGTCAGCGCCCAGGAGGAGGTTGATGAAGTCGTAAGCCGAGCCTGACTTGTCATTGCTGAAGTTGGTTATGGTCAACACAATAAACGACAGGGAAGGGTCCGTGCGCGTGACATTGAACTCACTCTCGGTAATGAATTTAACAGGAGTCACCTTCCAGTATTTTGCCACAGCACTTTTGATCTCAACGTTGTAGAAAGAAAACGGGTTCTCCTCCAGCACGACGCATGTTACAGAAGACCTGAACTTTTCAGCATCTTCAACGGTAGGATAAGGCCTCTGCTGGGCTGTTGCCACAAGGGAGGAAAGGATTAGCAGGGCGGTCAGGGTAGTTCTCTTCATTCCTGGTTTATTTGTCTGATGGTAAAAAGATAGGGTGCTTTTCATTGAACTTTCTCAGGTAGACAAACATCAGTTTCTTCTGGTTCTTGTTGCGCATAGAGACAAATTCTTCATATAGCTCGGGATCCTTCATCAGCAGCACCTCCAGGTTCTCGAGATCATATTCGTATGATTTCCCGGTCTCAAAGTCGATCATGAACATCTGCAGGTCAGTCCGCGAGGCGTTGTTTCGGTAGGGATTCCCCCCCATGTAATAGGGATCATAGTACCTTGATGAATAGGGGCTGTAATAATAGGGCGAATAGAATGACCTGTAGGGAGAGTAGTAAGGATCATAATATCCGTATGGATTATAACCCGGGGATGTGGTTGTGACATCAGCCACAAAATGGATGATTGAGCCGAAGAAAGTAATCCGGTTGAAGGTTCCCTGCACCTTTATATAGAGGACTCCGTTACGCGCAAAGCCCCAGATGGCATCCTTCTCTATCTCCTGCCGGATGCCCATGTTGTCATAGAAGTAGATCTTCTCTGATGAGATCACCTGGTCAAAGAAATCCTTGTCGTTATAATCGACTGAAGTAAACAGTTTGGCTTTCGGGATCGGGCTGTTTGACTTCACCATGTCAAAGTTCAGGTAGATCCCATCCCTGAATTTGAAGTCAGGCGTATACTGAACAAGAGTATCCCTCTGCATGGCGCTGATCATGCCGGAGGCAATCGCAATTGCTATCAGTGTCATTACGGTCTTTTGCATCACACTCTTTTTCAAACTTTACCTCAAATATTGTACCGTAAGGCAAAAATAATCTTTTATGCAGACGGAAAGCAACCCTCCCTTCATCTTTATTTAAAATCATGTATATTTGAGTCTTATTTTCTACTGCTCTCACAATATGCCGAGAAGAACAAGAGCTACCTCTATTCCGAATTCAGACCTGATGATCCGCAGGACCAGGGACCGGATACTTCTTCCTGTTGCTGTGGCTCTGTTACTTGTAATCATTTCTCTCTCTACTGCCCTGGCAGGCATGGTTTACGCACCCCTGGTGACCGGTGCCCTGGCACTCGTTCCCCTTGTGATGTCGGTGTATGAACTCAGAAGGCTGATAGCCGATAACAGGGCAATCATCAGGGAGCTTGCCTCCATTGCCGAGAAGAATGAGGATGTGATTAACTCCTTTTCCCACAAGATCAGGGAGCCTCTCAACAACCTGGTACTCCTGGGCAATATGCTGAGCGAGACAACCACGTCACCTAAGCAGCGGGAGCTTGTCGAGACCTTCGTCGCCTCCACCGGCTCTATGGTTGAGGTGGTCAATGAGCTGACCATGGAGACGGCAGGCAACATCACCTTTGAAAGAAGAGGTCAGATACGATTCAGGCTCGGGCCCATCATAAAGGACACCATCGAGCTTATGAAGCTCAACCGGAGGCATGAGCAGTGCCTTATCATCTATGATGACCGCGGTGAAGGTGACACAGAATACGTGGGTGATCCCATCATACTGAAGCAGATACTCATAGACCTCCTCAGCGCCGCCGTCTCAGGCACGACGGGCAAGGTCACCATCAAGATACAGGCCCGGGAGGCCGGCGAGCGTGACGCGATGCAAAAGGTTGAATTTACGCTTTCGTCTAACCACCCCGTGGTCTTCATCGGCGAGGGCAGGCAGCTATTGCCACTGTCGGGCAGGCTGATACAGGCCACCGGGGGCAACTGGCAGGAAACCAGTGCCGGCGCCGGATCATACTTCGTATTCTCTGTCAACATGCAGAAAGCCGGCAAGATCGAAAGGCCTGCCGCAGCCAGCACGCTGATCAGGGGAATCCCCAGCGAAAAAAGCAAAAAGGAGCTTAAGGACCTTTCCATACTCCTTGTTGAAGACAATCCTATCAACCAGCGCATCACACAGCTCATGCTTGAACCGCTGGTCAAGCGTTTTGAAGTTGCCCGCAACGGCAAGGAGGCTCTTGACATGTTCGGCACCTCACGGTATGACCTCATTCTCATGGATGTGCAGATGCCTGTGATGAGCGGGCTGGTGGCAGCCGACAAGATAAGGGGTCTTGAGATGTCCACACAGGCACATGTGCCTATTATTGCCATCACGGCCAATGCCATGCTGGGAGACAGGGAGCAGTGTCTCGCCGTGGGTATGGATGATTATATAAGTAAACCCATTGAGCCTGACGTGCTCATAGAGAAGATCAGAGCCCTGATCTGACCTCAGAAGGGCCTCACGCCAAGAATCATCATGTCATCAATCTGATCATGGCCATCCATCCATGAGGTGATGGTCTCATCCAGTATCCTCTCCTGGTCCATGAGCGGGTACTTGCTGATGGTAAGCAGTAGATGCCTTAGCCGCCGGTACATGAACTTCTTGTTCTCCGGCCCTCCGAACTGGTCAGCGTATCCGTCTGAGAAGAGGTAGAGGATATCGCCCTCACGGAGCCTGAAAGTGCTGCGGTTGAAGGAGACCATAGCGAATGACTGCACTACATTCTTCTTGTCTCCCTTGATCTCAATAAGCTTGTCGTCACGCACAATATATACAGGCAGGAAAGCGCCCGAGAACTCCATCTCCCTTGTTTTCTTGTCGATGATGCATATGCTCATCTCAATGCCGTCTCTGATCAGGACCTTGCCGCTCTCCTCCTTGAAGAAGGCCGATTCGAGCTCCCTGTTCATGGTGAGGAGCAGCTGATCAGTGTCATCAACCTTCATCTCATTGATGATCTTCTGTATCAGCTCCAGCCCGATCATTGACATGAGGGCTCCGGGAACCCCGTGTCCGGTGCAGTCAGCCGCCGCTATGAAATACTTGTCATCCCTCTCGCTGAACCAGTAGAAATCGCCGCTCACGATATGCTTAGGGCGGTAAAAGATAAAATAGTCATTGAATATTTTCCTGATATGATGTTCAGCCGGAAGGAGCGCCGCCTGTATCCTGCGGGCATAGTTCAGGCTGTCAGTAAGGTCCTTGTTGCGCAGCTGCAGCTCAGAGCGCTGAATGTCGATCTCATCATATGCACTCTTCATCTCGGTCAGGTGCTTCCGGGTGCGCAGCAAAACCCAGAACTGCAGTATGGCAAGGTAAATGAGTGCTACTATGATGAATACGGCGATGGCATA
Organism: Bacteroidales bacterium; assembly: GCA_046260645.1. GTDB lineage: Bacteria > Bacteroidota > Bacteroidia > Bacteroidales > VadinHA17 > SR-FBR-E99. The sequence goes on from JBHEOU010000039.1 coordinate 11,759, forward strand.
GTTGATGACCGGATTATCTCTCAGGCCGGGAGCCATCGCCAGGAGTGCAGCCGGTGGCATGAGAGCGTTCACTTCACTTCAGCATTAGCTGTCTCCACGGAAGCCTCCCCGGGCTTAAGCAGGGGAAGCAGCTTCAGAGAGGGTGACTCCAGGAACTCACCCACTTCGTATTCAGGCCATCGGCGGTCTGCCAGGCCTATCGTCTCTTTATCAGAGCATACAACATTGGGCCACTCTCTCGGGAATGCGGGAAGCGATCGTGTCTTGGAGGTGGCGTCAATGAAGATGGCTCCGCCTTCAAGGTGATAGAGGTCGCGTGCCGGGTCACTGTTTCCAGTCACCAGCCAGGTGATCATGGCAGGATCATCGGCCGG
>JBHEOU010000004.1:0-13545 GCA_046260645.1 Bacteroidales bacterium
TCCCGAAGGCCGCCTTGAAGAAACCGAAAGGCATATCCTTTATGAAGATATTGATCCAGACAAGCGATACCAGCAGTCCCAGCATAAGTATCAGCGACATTGGCAATCTTTGGTAATGCCATGCCACAATCCAGAGAGCGTTGAAGATGCATGTGATGCCAAAGAGCCAACCGATACGTGAGATTACAGCCTGATGCGAGGTAGTGAACTGCACCACGCAAAAGATGAGCAGCAGGATGTATATGACACCCCAAATCGAGAAGGTGACCCCGGCAGGGACAAAGAGATTCGGATAGGCATCGGACAGTTCCCCGGTGGTTTTTCCGTTGAGCGGAAGAGCGTTTGCCAGGTAGTTCATCACCACCATCGCGGCGAAAAAGAGAAGATTGAGATATTTCATTTTACTGAGTATTTACGGCCTTATCACCATTTTCCGGTACGGCAGGAAAGGGGTGGTTCGGGTCTGCAATTTTCAATCAATTCACGTAAACATAGTAATTATTCCGATTCGTTATCATCCGAAAGGACCAGTTACCGGTTGTGATTTACCTGTTTATCCTGCAACTTAAAGGATTATTTCGGCTTTAATACAAGGGTATGGATGGCAGCTGCCCTGACAGCCTCGTCGGAAAAGTGATCCTTATAGAATCCGCCGTCAAGGTATGTTTTTGCCTGTGAAAGATAATACTCGCTCCGGGGCACTCCGGAGGCACCACCCGGAATGACGGAATAAGATTCATCCCAGTCGGCAGTATTGTATATATTCACGGACAAAGGTGTATGAGTTTGTCGGATGTTCAGTTATCAGCTTTGCATCCCTTGAATTCACCGGTATTAATCTGAGTTCGGTAATGTCAATCTGTGCAAACAGGCTGTCAGGCGGCTGATCTCTTTCTGAAGTCCCTGGCATTGAGCAATAAGGAGATTATGAGTGCAATGATGAAGCCATACAGAGTAGCATTATCGACAAGGGTCTGGTCAAAATCCAGTCCCGTGAGCCTGTCAGCCAGGTATTTTATATAGGATATGGGAAGGTCGGTTTTGCCAAGCTTATAGAGGATATTGAAGTGCCAGTCGGTCAGCGGGCAGTACCCGATCATCCCTGCTATCATGCCAAGGATAAGCCATGAACCGCCTGTCAGTGCCAGGGTGATCAGGTTTGCCAGCCTGGTCTTCTTCCATATCCACCCGAACATGTTAAAGAGTGTCAGGGAGGTGTGGAAGATTACGAAAAAGATATCGAGGATCCTATATAGCATGAGATGAGGGAGCGAGGGAGCGAAAAGACAAAAGGCTGTGAGCAATGATCCAGTAAATGCCAATACTTATCAGTGCGGCAAAGAAACACCATACCGAGGTGAGGTACTCTTTTAAGAAGATACCTGTTATCAGGCAGGATAAGGCCATGAGGAGACCCAGAAGCCACATCTTCCTTACACTTGAGATGAATAGCGGAATCAGTGTCGCCGCCGCGTAACCTGCGAATACAATCAGTGCCCACTGTTGCGGAAAATTACCGCTGTATTTTATGTGATGACTGCTTATCCGGGGCTCTATTTCGTTTACCAGTAGTCTGGCACCGTAATAGAGTGATACGATAATACCCACAACAAGGAATGGGATAAGCACCCGCCTGAGGCTTTTCTCCTTTTCCATGAGCATCACCGAAAGCGGCAGATAGAAGGGCCAGAGCACCACTGCCGCAAAGAGGAAGACATAGGACGCTATGCTAAGCATCAGATCATTGCCTGACGACTGCAGGGCAACCCATACGAATCCTTCTGAGATCTGCTGCAGGCCAAAGATAAGCGGTATGGCGGCGAACATCCGGCGCGACGGGTCACTGTTTCTTCTGACTGTCATCACGCCGATAGCTGTAATCACGACGCCTCCGGCAAAACTGGCACCTGCTAAAAAACACATCCTCTTAGTTTCTTAGATTCCAACAACAAGGTAGTCTATTTTGGGATTTCATGGTATATTGCAAAATAAATGAATTTATGCCATGATGAAAAAGACTATTCTCCTCCTAACACTGATAATATGCCTGTTCCCTGCCGCGGCCCAGGAGCACAATGGCACATTCCTCTTCGCCCTCGTCACTGACACTCATATAGGAGGTACGGGGGCTGACGAAGATCTCAGGCGGACGGTGGATGATATCAACGCCATTGATTCACTGGCTTTTGTGATCATTTCGGGCGATGTGACGGAATTCGGGTCTGACAGCGAGTTGCTGCTGGCAAAGGAGATCCTTGACGGCCTCCGCAAACCCTGGTACATCATCCCGGGCAATCATGACACGAAGTGGTCTGAAAGCGGTGCCAACAGCTTCCGGAAGATCTTCGGAGCTGAAGCTTTTGCCTTCAGGCACAACGGATGGCTCTTCCTCGGGACAAACTCGGGTCCCAACATGAGGATGGGGCCCGGTCAGATACCGCGTGAGAACATAGTGTGGCTCGACTCAGTACTGAATGTGCCGGCCAACAGGGAGCTGAAGATCATCACTGTCAACCACTACCCTCTTGACAGCGGCCTGAATAACTGGTATGAGCTCACCGACAGGCTCAGGAAGCTGGATACACGGCTGGCGCTGTGCGGGCATGGTCACTCGAACAGGGTCTTGAACTTCGAGGGCATACCTGCACTCATGGGGCGTTCGAACCTTCGCGCCGGCAAGGAGTATGGCGGATACAACATCATGACCATCCGGGGCGACTCGCTTCTGACTGCAGCGGTACGCCGTCCTGACACTGTCACAATGGCACCGTGGACTACGGTGAAGCTCACAAGGCATGACTTCCTTTCCGACACAACGACCTGGCCGCGGCCCGACTATTCAATGAATAAAAAATACCCGTCGGTAAGGCAGGCCTGGCGTTTCCAGGAGTCGAGCGACATCGGCGCCGGAACGGTACCGGCGGGTAAGCTGGCCATCACCACCAACACTGCCGGTGAGGTAAAGGCACTGAACATTAAACGGGGGAAAGTGCGCTGGACATATTCCACAGGAGCCAAGATCTACAGCACCCCGGCAACAGACAGGAAGAGGGCAGTGGTCGCCTCAGCTGACGGAATGGTATATGCTTTGAATCTCCGTAACGGAAGAGAGAAGTGGAGCTTTGACTCAGGGCAGCCCATGGTAGCCTCACCTGTGACAGAAGGTGGAAAAGTCTTTATAACAGGGTCGTCAGGCAAGTGTTATGCCCTGGATATAACCAACGGCAGGCTTCTGTGGAGCAACAGCCTCATCGACGGATTTGTGGAGACCACGCCAGTCTTATACAAGGGAATGCTGATCTTCGGAACATGGAACAACCGCCTCTACGCAATTGACACTGATACAGGCGCAATAAAATGGGTATGGAACAACGGCTACACCAACAGGATGCTTTCGCCGGCCGCATGCGTACCTGTTGTGACAGGCGACAGGGTTTTTGTTGTGGCTCCCGACAGGAAGATGGCCTGCCTTGATGCCCTCACGGGTGCGCTGATATGGCATTCCGACCTCGGCGGCGAAGCTGTCAGGGAATCGATGGGAATCTCCGCCGACAGCACCATGATTCTTGCCAAGACGATGAACGGTGCCGTCATCGGTGTTGATACCGATGCCAGCGAAGGTCTGGTGGTCTGGAAAAGCGGGTTTGATATCGGGTACGACATAGCCCCGGGAGTGATTACAGAAAAAGAGGGGGTGATTTTCATTCCTTCCGACAAGGGAATAGTGCATGCTGCCTCGAGGAGTGACGGCCGGCTGCTATGGAGCCACAGGATTTCGTCATGTCTCATCAACAGCATCGAGCCGGTGAAAGGCCGAAGTGTGCTCTGCAACGCTATGGACGGCGTTGTGGTGCGACTGGAGTACTGAGTCGAAAGTCTGTAAAGTCGAAAGTCAAAAGGTCGGGAGTTGAAGTCCGCGGAGCCGGCTAAGTCATTTACCCGGATTGCTCTGATTTCAGCGCTATAACATCAGTAAAAAAATATTTTGATTCAATGATGATAAGTCTTAACTTACGTGTTGACCTAAATCATATCTATTTGATCTATCTTAAATAATCAAAACAAAACACGATCATGGCAGGTTTTATTGACGAATTTCTCAAGAACTACGGCCCGGAAGTGACAAAACAGATGTCATCCAATTTCAATGTCGACCAGGGCAAGGTTCAGAAACTGATCCCACAGCTTGCACCTCTTATCGTTGCAGGACTGAAGAAACAGAAAGATACCCGCGGAGGTGACGAGAGGGTGGATCACATCCTGAACAAGTACGGTGACGCCTCCGTTCTTAACAACATCAGCGACCTGGTCTCAAAGAAGGCACATGCAGAGAGTGTTGACCCGAACCTTGGGGGCCTTCTCGGAGATACCGGTGGCATGCAGGCTGCAATGGCACTGGCAAAGAACCTCAACATTGATGCATCGACCATCATGAAGATGATCCCTGCTCTGGCACCACTGGTACTCGGGGCACTGTCAAAGAAGCGTGATACAGGCGGGAAGGGCATTTCCGGCATTGGCGCTCTCCTTGATGCCGACGGTGACGGAAGCATACTTGATGATGTGGCCGGCTTCCTCATGAAGGGCGGCTCACGTACAAGACAGTCGAAAGGCGGAGGTGTTCTTGGTTCACTTCTCGGTGGGTTAAACCGTCGCAGATAAACAAAATAAACATGAGACAACCGGTATTTTTCATGACTGTTTTACTGGCTCTCTGGATAGCCGGTGCGTCATACTGGTACGTATGCAAGGTCAGAAGCGACTGTAAAGCTACGGCCGTGACCACCGAAGAAATCCAGGGTACCGGTGAGGCTGAGGTTCAGACACCCGAGCAAATACTTATGGCTTCAATAGAAGAAGCAAAGGCATTTCTCTCAGGCTCAGGAGTACAGAAAGGCTTCTTCGCCTCTTCATCCGCCACAGGCGACATGAGTGGCGTAAGTATTGAATACCTGGAGAAGCTGAAGCTTGTGTTCGACAATAACCCGTCAGCGAAGGTTGAGGTGACGGGTCATGCTGATATCACCGGACCGGAAGCGTTCAACCGCGAGCTGGGGCTTCGGAGGGCCGGGTATGTAAAGACATTCCTGCTCAATGCAGGGATAAATGCGGATCAGATCATGACGTCATCAAAGGGTTCATCAGAGCCTGCAGCGCCAAACAACACCCCCGAGGGGCGAGCCGCAAACAGAAGAACTGAAATCAAAATAATAATCTGAAATCATGGCAGAACGTTTTACAGCAGATCTGCTGTTTATTGTCATTGTGCTGCTTGTTGCGGCACTGCTGGGCTACCTGATCGGTTACTACGCGGCAAAAGGGAAATACAGGAAACAGATAGCTGACCTTGAGGAGGACAAAGCCAGCCTTGAAGCAAAAATCCGTAAGATGGAAGAGGAGAAGCTGTCACTTCAGGCAGAGGTAAGGCAGAAGGATGAGGAGAAGCTTTCTCTCCAGGCAGATATACAACGGATGGATGACGAGATCTCCAGCCTGAAGCTGACTATAGACAAGCTGGAGAAAGATCCAAGGCTGCTGGCAGAGCAGCCGGTGGATGTAATCCCGATGCCTCATGAGGCCGGGACAATCGTTCCGGACGACCTGAGGGCGGTGATGGGCATCGGAACGAATATTGCACGGTTGCTTATGAACCGCGGCATAACCACATGGAAGATACTTTCAGAGGCTGCTCCCGATTATCTGAGAGAGATACTTATCAGTGACGGCGGCGAGCGTTTACGGATAAACAATCCCGATAGCTGGCCGCACCAGGCTCTTTTGCTGCATGAGGGCAAATTTGAGGAGCTGAAGGAGTTGCAGGACAAACTCGGGCTTTGAGCAGTCCACAGTCTTCAGTCTTCAGTCCACAGTCCACAGTCCACAGTCCACAGTCTTCAGTCTTCAGCGAATCAGATATTTAATAACTGCTGACTGGCGACTGGTTTTGACTGCCGTCTGCCGATTGAAGACTAACATGGGAGAGGTATGCCCGGTGCCGGGGAGGAAATCCTGGGAAAATTGCTATATTTGTTATTCTGCGTGTGGAATAATAATTTATAAATTTTCTGAAAGGGAGAAGCGATGAACTACAATGATGATTTTTTATACCGACCCCGCAAATACAACACTATAGAATTATGGAAAGATGTAACGGATGAGCAATGGAATGATCCGGCATGGCAAAGGAAGAACTCAATAAGATCAGTTGACCAGCTGAAGAGAGTCATCAGGCTGAATGAGCACCAGGAGACAGAGATAAGAAGAACAATAGGCACACTCAGGAATGAGGGCAAGGAGCCGTTCAGGATAACGCCATACTATGCTTCACTGATGCAGGAGGACCCGTTCAACCCGCTATTTTTCGGGGAGTTGTCAAAGAAACGCCTCGATCCGGTATTCTGGCAGAGTGTTCCCACTCCTGCCAACCTGATGTTTCCCGATGCGGGTGTCGAGGGAGCCATGAGTGAAGGGTCACGCAGCTACGGCGCTGCATATCAGCGATATCCGAACAGGGTGGCGCTTTTTGTGGCAGAGAATACCAGCTGTGCCTCCTACTGCGTGCACTGCCAGCGTGCCAAGTCGCTTGACCCCTCTGCCGACGTCAACAGCAGGGAGGTGGACAAAGGGCTTTTTTATATAGGGTATAACAGGAATGTCAACGAGGTGCTTGTCACCGGTGGTGATGCCCTGATGATCAGTAACAAGATGCTGAAGTACATCCTTGAGGAGCTGAGCCGTATACCCCATCTCAGGGCCATCAGGATAGCCACGCGCGTCCCTGTGGTGCTGCCGATGCTTATCACCGATCAGCTGCTGGAACTGGTGAGGGTGTCAGCCAACAGGTATAACAAAGGCCAGGAAAAGTATGTCTATTTCATGACCCACATCAACCACTTCCAGGAGATAACGGCTGACCTGGCGGCAGCGGTGAAGAGAATAACCTCGCACGGCTTCACCATTCGAAACCAGACGGTGCTGCTCAACCACGTCAATGACACATACCGCACCCTGGCCGAGACCTTCAGGAGGATGTTCTGGATAGGGGTGCATCCCTACTACCTTCTTCAGTGTCACAAGGAGAGGGGGATAGTGCATTTCATAACACCAATACAGGTAGGCAAGATTTTTATGAAGCACCTGCAGGGCTGGATCAGCGGAATAACCGTGCCGCGCTACGCGGCCAACATCGAGGGTGGCGGTGGCAAGGTGCTGCTTATGCCGTCAGGTCATGACACCCTCAATGAGGATGTGAACATTGACGACAAGATATCCGAGAGCTTTGCCAACGTATATACATGGGATCACAAGAAGATAGTGAGGTACGAAGCTCTTGGAAGAGCTTCGAGGAAGGAGTATGAGGAAGCCACTGAGATCATGGACAATTTCATTGGCAGGAAAGGAGTCTTCTCACCGAGGATAATCATCGTTGACAGCAAGGGCAACCATATTGAGACAACAAACCGCACCAAGCTGCCTACCTTCGAGAGGACCAAGAAGGCAACGCTGCTCGACTATGAACTGTTTAATGAGAACATGCCGCTGACAAATCCCACTGACGCTGAGAAAGAGATTGATGCTGCGTTCAGCAGATCAAAGTTCAGTAAATAGCTAAAAAGAGAGGCCAGTCCGGGACCAGCCTCTCTATTGTCGATTGCCGATTTGCGATCTGCTACCAGTTACTGCAACGGGGTCACCACCTCAATCAACTCGGGCAGGTCCATACCTATCCTTTTTAGATGTTCAATGGTAGGTATGCCGTTGTTGTTCCATCCGCGGCGTTTGTAGACGGCATCGCGCAGGAGGTCGTACTGTTTCTCGCGGTACTCCCTGGTGACCTTGATCTTCTCTTCAACGGTCATGCCCTCCGGATCAACGCCAATCTTCTCCTTCATCTGACTGTCATAACGCTCTTCGCGCGACAGGTACTCCTCAGGTGTCACCGGGCCGCAAGCGCGGTACGGCTGATCGTCATCCTTTCGGCGTCCGTATCCGCGACGGATGTTGAATACCCTCTGGAAGTTGTAGACCCGCTCGGAGTCCTCAACCAACCTGTGCTTATTGAAATCTCTTCCTGTCACCGCCTTATAGATGGTAACGTAATTGTCGACATGCTCCGGCACCTTGGCGGGCTCGTCGGTCTCGGCATTGTTCTCAGGTTCGACATCGTTCCACGGCAGCTTGCAGAGCCCCACCAGTCCGAACCATGTGCGGAACATCGGGAAATAATGCAGTGCTTCGGCCTTGTTCTCGAATGTCGGGATCTGGTTGTTAACCATATCCATAAAAATGAGCCATGCCTCGTCGTGCTGAGGTCCCTTGTTTGTCATGGCATAACCGCCCTGCTGTGCAAGCGATTCCTTTGACATATACTGAGAGTATTCCAGTCCCTTGTTTTCCATGCCTATATCCTGCATGAACTGCGGGTCTCCCCACCCCTTTTCGGCGAAAATCCTTTTCATGGCGCGCACGCCCTGACCGGCTATCAGACCGAAGCCCTCGCCGCGGGCCACCTGGTGCAGCAGCTCCAGCGCGACAGGTATGTTGCCGAAGGTTATCTCCAGGCCACCCGTGCGCTCCTTATTGAGGATGCCCTTCTCATAGCACTCCTGCATGAAAGCCAGGCTGGTGCCCCATGTGATTGTGCAGATGCCGTATGTGTCACAGTAGAAGTTGGTCTCAATGATATAACGCGGATCAAAAAAACCACCGTTGGAACCTAGTCCTGCCGCTGTCTCGTACTCCGGTCCGTCGACGATGACACTCTGCCCCTTGTACGGGCCGGTACTTATCACGAATTCATCAACAGCCTTGGAACATGCCATATTACATCCTATCCAGCATCCATCGGGAATATTCTGTGTGAAGAATGACTTCCACACACCGGAATCAATCCTGGGTGAGTCTTTGTGTGACCCGAACTTATAGTTATGGGTAGGCAGGAGATCATGGTCATCCATTATCTCCATCAGGTGAGCGGTCCCTATCTGGCGCATCATGCACTGTTTGTCATCAAGCTCGCGCATCTCGCGGTTGAAGCGGCGCCCGCGTTCCTGGATAGGCTCCAGGTCAGCTACGTTGTTAAGATTGCCCTTGACACCGGGTATCTTGCAGACGATAGCCTTAATTTTTTTGTTGCGGAAAACAGTGCCAATACCTCCACGTCCGGCCTGCTTCATCCTGATCTTCTTGCGCTTGGGATCATAGAAGGTGAAGTTGAGCATGCCTATGAGCGAGTGGTCAGCAGCAGAGCCGGTGGAGACGATGCCTATATTCCTGCGATCGGATTCGCTGTCAGCAAACATGTCTGTCAGCTGCTCGGCCAGCACATGACTGTCGAGAGCCTCAGCCGGAGCCTCGAAGATCTCCACATAGTGATCAACGCCGTTAATGAAAATGATGACGTCATTGGCTGCCTTGCCCTGGAGCTCAATAGCATCGAAGCCCGAGAACTTGAGGAAGGGCCCGAAAAAGCCACCCACGTTGCTGTCCATTATAGAGTCCGTCTGCGGTGAGATGGTGACGACAAGCGATTTCCCTGAACCTGAATACTGGGTGATACCTCCTATCGGCCCGGATGAGATCACTATCTCATTCTCGGGATCGCTCCATTTGGTGTCCGGCCTGGTGGCATTCCAGAGGTAACGCAGTCCGTAGCCCTTGCCACCAATGAACTTCTCCTTCATCTCAAGTGGTACATCCTTCTCCTTGATCTCTGCCGTGCCCACATTGACATACAGGGTCTTGTCAGTATAGCCCTTGTCGAGCGGGACCCATTTGTAGTCCCATTTTTTCAGAAGCTTGTGCTGTGCCTTGATCTCGCTGATATCCATTTTGTTTTATGTATAGGTTCGTACGCTTGTTACAAATTTAGAGTATAAATATCCGCATTCTAATGATAATAGTCAATATGCAGCCGATTGCCAATCGATACAGGCAGTCGGCAGTCGGCAATCAGCAGTCGGCGGTCGGCAGTCCGCAGTCGGCAGTCAAAAACAATCGGCAGTCCTCGGTCAGCAGTCGCAGTCAAAAACATGACTGAAGACTGTTGACTGTAGACTGTAGACTGATTTTACAGACTTTCGACTATATTTGCCTCTCGGGATTCAGGCAACACCACCCACGAAATGAACATCACGCTTAACAACGAGCCATTGACCATTGAAGGTGAGAGCATCACTGTTGAGAAGCTGCTGGAGCTGAAGAAATATACCTTCAGGCTCAGGACGGTGAAGGTCAACGGGCGTCTTCTTGACCGTGGCAGTTACGGTGAAGAGGTCATAAACGACGGTGACAGCGTGCAGGTGATCTACCTGATGAGCGGAGGATAATAACAGCATAAACAATTGACCCGATAAGAGAGTGAAGTCAGATTCCCGGCACCGGTTTTCACTGGCAGGCCTGCGCGACAGGCTGCCTGCATGGATGAAGAACAGGTATGTTATTACGGTAATTGTCTTCCTCGTGTGGATCATTTTGCTTGACCCCAATAATCTTATCTCAAGGGCGCGTGAAATCAGGACCCGCAACAGGCTGGAGCGCGAGAAGGAGTACTACACGGGACGCATTGAAGAGGATCGCCGAAAGCTTAATGAGCTCAGGACCAGCAACGAGAACCTTGAGAAGTATGCCCGTGAACAGTACCGCATGAAGAGGCCTGACGAGGATCTCTTTATAATCGTCACCCCTGAGGAGGAGCGCAGGATAAGGCGTGACCGCAAGGTGTCAAAAACAGCAAAGCCCGCCGTTAAGCAGGCTCCGCAGTCTTCAAGTGACTGAAGCTATTTTTTACTCTTTTCAGCGTTGTATTTTGAATTCAGCCCGGCAATCACCCCGGCAGTGATATCGAGGGTGGAGTCGCTGTAGAGGATGGGACCAGGGAACTGTTTCGCCAGGATGTACTGGTAGCCATGCTCAGCATTGTATTCTGCCAGGTACAGGTTGATATATTCAAGCACCTGTCTCTGGGCTACCATACCCTCTTCATTGAGGTTATAGGCCATCTGGTCACGCAGGTTGATAAGGTTCTGCTGCTGCTGTGCCAGCGTCTGTTCCATCTCAGCGGCCGTGGCCCTGGTGATAAGCCCCTTCTGGGCTTTGTTCTGATAATCCCTTACGTCACGGTCAAAAGCCTGAGACTTTGCTGTTAGCTCAGCTTCAGAGTTTTTTGTTTTGTTCTCGAGCTCTGTCGTTATGTCTTTTGCCATATCAAAACTGGCGATGACGGAATCGAGTTCGACGAATACTATGCTGCTGACTGCCTCAGTCGACTTGGCTTCACCGCCGGCAGCAGTGGTATTCTTGCCGCAACCGGCAGTGATAAGCATTCCGGCAACCGCCAGTACTGATATTGTCAGGATGTTTCTTACTACAGATAATCTGTTCATCTCGGAGATTAAAGTTAAGGTTCAACAATTGTTGCACAAACATACACAAATTTTGGATATGCCAAACCTGTATGAACGGAGCCGGTTTACGAAAGGGATGTCGTGTGTCAGAACTCGGGACAGGGAATTGCGTGTATCTTCTGTCCGCGTTTCACCTGTTCCGAGGTGAAGGTGTAGATTAGTGAGATCTCATATGCCCCGCCGGATGTGGTAATAAGATTGGAAATGGTGAAGTCGTAGCTCAGTCCTATGTTAAGCTGATCAGTCTTTATGCCGATCATTGCGATGAGGGCATCACCGGCCTGTGCCGAGACATCTTTCGCGCTGGCGAAGGGTATTCCCCTGTACCATAAGCCGAATACAAGCGGGTCCTTGAAGTAATAGAGGCCGACGTCAGACTGGAAGAAATCGCCCTGGAACATAACATTGGCGGCCACGGACATCACTTCGGTGAGTTTCTTCTTCAGTCGCCCGCGGCTAATTAGCTGGAATCCGCCGAAGAGATCGACCTTTATCGGGATGTAACTGGTGTTGCCCCAGAATGAGGTGCGGGGTCTGAGAAGGTGGTCAACGGTAAATCCCCCCCAAATCTTTTCGTTATAGATGAGTGCGGATGTCGCAAAGTCTATGTCGGCCACATTGTCGAACGGCGGCGGTGTGATAGGCGGCAGTGTGCCTCCGGTAGTTATCTGGCTGTTCCATGTCAGCTTCATCAGGTCGAGACCCAGGTAGGTGAATTTAAAATTCACACCCGGCCTCAAATGCCACTCGTCATTGAGCTGGATGTCATATGAGTAGAGGAGCCCGAGGTTCATGGTGCTCAGGTTGCCAGAGCCGGCCACGTCATAGGTGGCAAGAATGCCAATACCGGAGTTGAAGTTCGGCACGGCCTTATCAAAGGAGAAGCTGTATGTATGAAAGACACCGGGAATTGATGGCCACTGGTTACGCCAGTTCATCGCTACGCGGTAGTCTTCCGTGGCGCCAGCGAACGATGGCGCGAGGTAAAGCTGGTTTGCATAGAACTGCGAAAATTGCGGGTCCTGCCCCCTGGTCAAAGCCGATATTGTGATAAGCAGGCCAATCAGATATTTAGTTCTTGAAGGCAATCCGGATCCTTTTAAATTATACGTAAAGTAGCTAATTATACGGCTAAAATCACGGAAGGTTGCAAATCATAATATCAACAATAGGCCCGGCAGACGGGCAAGATATTAACAATTGCCATTTATAATACTAATGATCAATAGTTTATGAGCGTTACGTCACCTGCCATTATTATTGGTTGTCCATTGCGATAAGTACCTCTTACCTTCCAGACATAGACGCCCGGGGTGCACAGCATGCCCTTGTAGTAGCCATCCCAGCCCATGGCCACATCAGTGCTTTCGAAGACCAGCAGTCCGACCCTGCTGTAGATTTTTAGATTATATGTATCAACGCCTGAAGCAACCGGGTGAAACACCTGGTTATACTCGTCAGTGCGCTGGTTGTAATAACCCCCTGTCGGGCCCTCCCTGCCTGGTACGAAGGCATTGGGGAACCTCAGGTACAATCCATCGTCGGTGAAGACATCACTGATGGTGACAGAGTCGGCACATCCGTTTTCGGAATATGCATACAGTTTGACGTCATACCTGCCGATATGATTATACTTATACGAGGGATCACCGAGCCCTGAGAATGTTCCGTCCCCAAAGTCCCAGAGGTAATTCAACGCCCCTTCTGAAAGGTTCACGAACTGCAGCCCGCCATTGTCGGCGTCGGCATCATTCTTCCTTATCTCGAACGATGCCCTGGGGTTGGCCCATGCTTCTATCAGTGTTGTGGCCGTGCTTACGCGTCCCCGGCCGTCGGCAAGGCTCAGGGTGACCAGATAGGTACCGGGAATATCGAAAATGTAATAAGGATTTGCTTCAGAGGATGTGCCTCCGTCGCCGAAGCTCCATGAGAGGGTATTGCTGCCGGCTGCATTGGTAGTGAAATGCACATGCAGGGGAACGCATCCCGAGGTGGCTGACGGATCAATGGCAGCTCCATTCACGGGAGCAGACACTGGCACCTCATTCATCTCCGTCTTACCCACCGTGATAATCACGGGTCCTGCTTTATCAGTCATGATGATAGCGTCATGACGGACAACGGCACCGGCAGGTGCATT
>JBHEOU010000004.1:13555-19586 GCA_046260645.1 Bacteroidales bacterium
AGCACATACCATACATTCAGCCGGGCGCGATTGAACCTGAAGAACTCCTTGCGGTCAAGACGACGCATGAAATGGCCGGTAAGGTCGCTTCCGGCAACCATCTCGTTCTCTTCCAGTTTATTGCGGAAGAGGCTCTCAAGACCATTATCTCTCTCCTCGTCTTTCATTCCTTTTCAGGTATATTTTCCTTTCAGCCGTGCCAGCTCCTCCAGCTTTTTACGGAGTATGGCTCTCGCCCTGCTGTATTGCGATTTTGAAGTATTCACATCAATTCCGAGCATCTCTGCTATCTCATGGTGTTTGTATCCATCTATTGTATAAAGGTTAAACACCATCCTGTAACCCGGCGAAAGTTCGCCCAACACCCGGTAGAGATCCTCCGCAGTGTAAAAATCCTCTTCAAAGCCTGCGGTTCCCGTCTCCGCACTCACATAATCATCTATGTCAGCGTGGTGCTTGTGACGCAGATTTTTATGGTAGTAAGTAATGGCGGCGTTCACCGTCACCCTCCTCATCCAGCCCCTGAAAGAACCCGTGCCCGAATATTCCCTGAGGTTGAAATAGATCCTCAGGAAACCCTCCTGCAACATATCCTCAGCTTCAGGCCTGTCAGTGGCATATCTCATGCAAACCCCCAACAGATAGCCTGAGTACCGTTTCCAGAGTATCTGCTGTGCCTTCCTGTCGTGCCTGATACAGCCTTCAATGATATGTTGATCACTCATCATCAGCTGAGCACAGTATCAAGACACATGTTGTTGTCAGATGGTTGCACTGAATAAAAAATTTTCAAAATAACCGGAAATTAATTTATGCACCCGGTAACTAATGATAAACGTCATTAGTTTCAAAAATATTCGATAATAACTTTGAAATCTTTAAAAGTTAATAAACCGAGATCATGTTTAATAAGTTTATTGCCTCAATCCTTCCGTATTTTCCGAAGAAATTCGTCTGGATATTCTCACGTGCATATATCTCAGGGGTGAAGATGGAAGATGCCATGCGCGCATCTAAGGAGCTTAACCAGCAGGGCATGAGAGTCACCCTGGACGTACTGGGTGAGTTCATCAAGTCACTTGACGAGGCCGAAGTGAACAAGCAGGAGTATCTTGACCTGATAGAGGAGACCGAGAAGCAGGGTATCAACGGCAACTATTCACTCAAGCCGACGAGCTTCGGGCTGCTGATAGACAAGGAAGTCTGTTACAGGCTTATGAGGGAGATAGTGGCAAAGGCCGCCTCATACAACAACTTCTGCAGGATAGACATGGAAGATTCGCCATGCACCGACCTCGAAATAGAGCTCTACAGGCGTCTCCATGCCGAGTTTCCCCGTAACGTGGGATTGGTATTGCAGGCTTATATGAAGAGGACGTACACCGACCTTGAGAAGATGCTTGACATGAACACCCCGGAGGTACCCACCAATTACAGGCTGTGCAAGGGCATCTACGTTGAGCCTGCGGCGATAGCATACAAGAAGTACGAGGAGATCAACCAGCATTATCTCGAGGATCTGGAATTCATGTTCAAAAACAGGATCTACGCAGGCATAGCCACCCATGACAAGCCGCTGATTGAGGGTGCTTACAAACTCATCAGGAAATACAATGTCCCCAAGGAGATGTATGAGTTCCAGATGCTGTATGGCGTCACCCCGAAGCTGCGTCAGAGCATCGTTGATGCCGGTCATGTAATGAGGGTGTATGTTCCCTTCGGGGAGAAGTGGTTCGGCTATTCAACGCGAAGGCTGAAGGAGAACCCGAAGATGGCGGAGCACATTATCAAGGCGATTTTCTACAAAGGATAGGGAGTAGGCAGTAGTGATGAAATTAAATCATGCCTTGCGCTATTGCCTATTGCCTCCCCTGCAATATGGCTGTGTTACCTGCGAAGGATGATCTCGTCAAGCGTCCTCTTGGGGACGTGGTGAACGCGTTTCTCATCTCTCCAGTATTTCACGTCGTTATTCTGAATGTTCTCAAGGACCACCTTTTCAACTGGCTTGCCGAGAGCAAGCACGAGAAGTACCTCCAGGTCTCTTGGTATATCGAGAACCGTCCTTAGCTTTTCCTTCTTCACTGATGCGATGATACAACCCCCGAGGCCTGCCTCGCTGGCTCCGAGCATGATACTCTGGGCGGCTATGCCGTGATCAACACCGAATGAGTCAGAAATTTCCTTATCGCCCAGTATCACGATATAAGCCGTTGGCCTCTCACCGGGGTCTGGTCCTTCCCAGGTTGTAAGGTATCCTGCCCATGCAAGGCAGGGATAAACATCGGCTCGCATGGCCGGTTCAGTCACCAGGATATATTTGAGCGGCTGGCGGTTGGCGCCCGAGGCTGAGATGCGGGCGAGGTCAACAAGTGAAACAAGGGTCTCGGGGGATATCTCGTGTTTCTCATCAAACCTGCGGTATGTTCTTGTCTTCTCTATTAGCTGTCGGAGGTCCATTTTCATTCGGTTTGGGAGCAAAGATAGGGAAAAATACGGGGTTTATGATTTAATTCATAAACCCCGTTACCCTGGCAATCAGGCCAGTGTTTCCGATATTACCGTATGGCTCTCCCCGTGCCGGATGAGGAGGATTTTGCCTGGCAAATTATTTTTTCAGCGCTTCGTCGTAGCGCTCACCAATGACTACCCAGTCGAGCATTTCCCAGAAGCTCTTGATGTAGTCTGGGCGCCTGTTCCTGTAATCGATGTAATATGCATGTTCCCATACGTCGCATGTCATGACGGGCACCAGTCCTGCACGGATGGGATTGCCGGCGTTCTGTTCCTGGGTGATTGTGAGTCTTCCGTCAGGTTTCATGCAGAGCCATGCCCAGCCTGATCCGAAGAGTGTTGAGGCAGCCTTGGTGAAAGCCTCCTTAAAGGCATCGAAGGAGCCGTATTCGGCATCAATTGCTTTTGCCACGGTGCCTGAGGGCACTCTTTTGCCGGAGGGTGAGAAGGAAGCAAAATAAAAGGTATGGTTCCAGACCTGGGCAGCGTTATTGAAAATTCCGCCCTCAGCCTTCCTGATCATTGTCTCAAGGGTGGCATCCTCATACGGCGACCCCGGGAGCAGGTTGTTGAGGTTGTTCACGTAGGCAAGATGGTGTTTGCCATGGTGAAACTTGAGTGTCTCGGCACTAAGCATAGGCGCGAGATCATCAGCAGCGTACTTAAGGGGAGGTAGTTCATATTTCATGGCCTGGTCAGATTATTTAGATTTAAAGTAAAGATACTAAAATGAGATCATCCCTGAAAAAATCAGAGCAGAAATTTCCTTTCGGGCAGAGGTTCTATGACTCCCTTCTCCAGGGCCACGGAAAAGAGGCGTTCTATGGCGGCTTTTCCCTCCTGCCCCAGGGAGAGGCTGAAGCTGTTGACAAATAGCTCAATATGATCTCTTGTGACCACCGCGTTGGTCTCCCTGGCGTTATTACGGATAAAGTCGGCTGACTCTTCCGGGCTGGCCCGGGCATATTCTATGCTGCGTCTTACAGCCCTGTTCACTTTTGCCGCCGTCGCCTCATCCACCGCCCTGTTCACCACTATTCCTCCCAGTGGTATGGGCAGTCCGGTCAGCTCCTCCCACCTCTCGCCGGTGTCAGCCACCTTTTTCAATCCCATCGCCTGGTAGGTGAATCTGGTCTCATGTATTATCAGGCCTGCGTCAGCCTCACCTGAGAGAACGGCCCCCGGGATGTCGGAGAATAGATATTCACGTTTGCGTGATGCGGCAGGCCAGAAGATGCTGAAGAGGAGGTTGGCAGTAGTATACCTCCCGGGGATGGCTATCAGGGCATCATCAAGCTCGTCAGGTCGCAGGGTGCGGCTGCTTATCACCAGCGGTCCGTTGCCGCGGCCGAGGGCGCTGCCCGCATCGAGTATGAGGTACCGGGCCGCTGCCCGGGCATAGGCATGAAAGCTCATCTTCGTAATGTCTACACTCCCCTCGATGGCCCTGCGGTTTAGCTCCTCCACATCGGCAAGGAACCAGTCATACTCCAGTCCCTCCGTGTCAATCCGGCCATGGACCATTGCCTCAAAGATGAAGGTGTCATTGGGGCAGGGTGAAAAACCAAGCGTAAGCTTCATCGTTTCATAATTATTTCAAGCACCAGTGCCATTGACTCCTGCAGCCTGCGGAGCGCCAAAGGTATGTCCCAGTTACCCGTGTTACGGGGTTCGACCATATTTGACACCGCCCTCACAGAGATCCAGGGTACCTTTGAGACGGCGCAGGCATAGGCAAGCCAGGCCCCCTCCATGGTCTCGATGTCAGGGTCCCATGCCTTGCGTATCCGGTCTATGACCGCCTGCGAGCCTGATGACATGTTGACGGTGGCGCCGGTGACAGCGCGGAATCGGCCGGCGAGGATACCTGACAGTTCTTCGCTGCAGTATATCCTGCCGCCGCTGAACGGCGGGCTGTCAGGATCAGCAAGGTTCGCCCCGAAGAGTGAGTGGAAATCGCCATTGTCATCGACGCCCATATCTGCAAAGCAGTCTGACCGTGTCATCACCACATCACCCGGAGTGAGGGAAGTCACATAACTGCCTGCTATGCCTGCCCCGATTACCATCGGCGGCAATGCTCCAGCCGAGAACCGTTTCTGGAGGGCCCATGACATGGCTGCCCCTCCGACACCTGTGACAATCAACTCACAGCTGCAGCGGGCAGCAGAGACGGATTTCCGCACCGACTCCTCCTCCGAGGGGTGCGCCACGGCAATCAGTATCTCTCCGGGAGTATTATCCATCAGGTGCATTAGTATTTAGACCGTTAAATATATTATTTTTGAACAAATTAGTCCTCATTTCTGTGAACCAATTAATTTAGCAGCTATGATCTATCTGACAAGAAGAGAGCGTTTCAGCTCGGCGCACAGAATGTTCCGGCCCGGCCTCAGTGATGAGGAGAACATGAAGATCTACGGCAAGTGTTCAAATCCGCAGTGGCACGGGCATAACTATGTTCTAAAGGTTACGGTGAAGGGTGAGATGGATCATTCAACAGGATATTTCATGAATGCCACAAGGCTTAAAGAGATAATGACTGAGAGGGTGGTGGTTAAGCTTGATCACAGGAACATGAACCTGGAGACTGATTTCATGGCTGGCAGGGTTGCCACCACAGAGAACCTGGCGATAGCGATATGGAATGAGCTTGAGGCGCCGCTGTCGGCTGAGGGTGCCACACTGCACTGTGTCAGGGTTGAAGAGACGGAAAATAATTATGTTGAATACTACGGATAATATGGAAAATTTAAACGACGGAAGCGGCAAGCTTTCAAATGGCTACAACAAGATCGAGAAATGGAACCCCGAAGTCATCGATGAGATTGCGGGATATTACTTCAAGATTCTGAAGCTCCTGGGCGAAGATCCCGATAGAGAAGGACTTCTGAAGACCCCCGAGAGGGTGGCCAAAGCGCTCAGCTTTCTCACCAGGGGTTACCTGTCCAACCCGGAGGAGATCCTCCGCAGCGCCATATTCAGGGAGGAGTACCGGCAGATGGTGCTGGTGAAGGACATTGACATCTACTCTATGTGTGAGCATCACATGCTGCCATTCTTCGGCAAGGCGCACGTGGCCTACATTCCTGACGGGCAGATCACCGGCCTGAGCAAGATAGCACGCGTGGTTGAGACCTATGCTGCCAGGCTCCAGGTGCAGGAGAGGCTCACCACGCAGATACGCAACTGCATACAGGAGAACCTCAAGCCCCTTGGAGTGGCTGTGGTCATTGAAGCCCAGCACATGTGCATGCAGATACGCGGTGTGCAGAAGCAGAACTCGGTCACCACCACCTCGGCCTTCACCGGGTGCTTCCTCTCCAATCTCAACACACGTGAGGAGTTCATGCACCTGATAGCATACAAGCTGCATTAGCAGTCAGACACCAATCCCTTTAAAAAGACTCATGAAAGCATTCGTATTCCCGGGACAGGGAGCGCAGTACCCAGGCATGGGGAAAGATCTGTATGACGGTTTCCACGCAGCGCGTGACATGTTTGAAAAGGCCAATGA
>JBHEOU010000004.1:19596-24423 GCA_046260645.1 Bacteroidales bacterium
TGCTGACAGCCATGGCGGGCAGTGCTTTTGACCCGGCTATGGTCGCCGGTCATTCGCTCGGCGAGTTCTCAGCCCTGGTGGCTGCCGGCGCCCTCTCATTTGACGACGGGCTGGCTCTTGTCGCCGGCAGGGCGTCGGCCATGCAGAGAGCCTGCGGTATCAATCCCTCCACTATGGCCGCAGTGCTGGGAATGCCTGATGCCGTTGTAGAAGAGGTGTGCGCCCTGGTTACTGAGACCGTGGTGCCCGCCAATTACAACAGCCCCGGGCAGATAGTCATCTCCGGCACCGTTGAAGGCATAAGACAGGCGACAGAGGAGCTGAAGGCAAGAGGAGCCAAAAGGATTGTGCCTCTCTCTGTCAGCGGGGGGTTTCATTCGCCATGCATGGAGCCGGCGCGGCAGGAGCTGGAGGAGGCCATCAGAACCGCCCGCTTCTCACGTCCGGTATGCCCCGTCTACCAGAACGTCACGGCCATGCCTGTGACAGACCCCGGCGAGATAATGAATAACCTGGTGGCACAGCTTACCTCACCGGTACGATGGACACAGACGGTGGAGAGGATGATAGCCGACGGCGCCACATCTTTTGTGGAGGCCGGGCCGGGGAGCGTGCTGCAGGGGCTGATCAGAAAGATAAACCAGGAGGCTTCCGTCGCAGCGCTGACGGTCAGCGGCGGACAGGTGACACTGCCGTTTCCTTCCCAGAGTTGATGCTCAGCGGCGGCGCTGACGGTTATCCGCTGACAGATATCACGGCCATACCCTTCTTGCCGTCCATCCTTATCACCAGCGGCTGTTCAAACCTTATATGTCTGAACCAGTTGCCGTTGCCGATGGTCTTCTGCTTCTTCAGCCTGTCCCACAGGATGGTGCCGTCGCCGGTATACTGATTGACAGAGAGATAACCGATATTCATTGATGTCACATTGTGGAAGAAGTGAGAGCCCTGTGATGCATCAACGTGGTAGTCAGGGAGGCTGACCTCAACGATGACCCTGGCGTTTGATATCTGGGGCCATGCAACCGGTATGCCCAGGAACCTGTCCTTGGTGCCCCACCGGCCGGGGCCTATCAGAACATACCTCCTGCTCTCTGACATCATCTGCCTGTTCAGGGCATCAATCTCTTCAGCCATCTCATTGGTCTTCAGGTTATCGAATTTTTCGGGTTCGACATATATGATGTCAGTGATGTCACTGACAAGACCGTTGCCCATGCTTTTTCTTGATACCAGCAGCATGTCATCAGTATATACGGTTTCAGGATCAATGGCATAACCGGCGCCACTGCCCACCAGCGGTTTTATCTGCAGCAGGTAGAACGACGCCCTGTCATTCTCATCCCTGGTGAGGTCAACGGCAAACTCAATCTCCACGGGAGCACCGAAAGCCTCCCTGACAACTTCAAGGACCTTCTTCAGTGTCGGTGCCAGGGGGACATAATCATACTTGAGTATGTTGGCAAAGTTGATCACCCGTGGTCCCTGCACATCGAGCCCCGGGGAGAGGGTGTCATTGTCCATGCTGAAAACCGAGGCGCAGTGCTTAAGGGCGCCGTCAGCCTCGGCCCTGCTGATGTCAAGCTTCACCAGTCCGGCATTCTCTCCCTGCAGCAGGTCAATATCGTTTTTGGCAAGGTTGATGGCATAGAATTCGACCTGCGAATAACGTATCAGGTCATCTATCGACACTATGTCAAGTGCCGGGAATGAGGGGGAGAACCGGAAAGCTCTCTCGCCGTCAAGAACATACTGACCCAATCCGACTGCCGCAACCGCGAAACCGTCATGGGGGGTCATGTTGGCTACCGGGTAGAAGTTGAATGACTGTGCTGTGCCGCTGATATGCGGGTAGAATATGTCATCATACCTTGTCCCTGCCACAGCCTGGATTACCACAGCCATCTTCTCCTGCTCTATCTTATAGTTGATGGCTTCGAAATATATCCTCGAGTTGTCAGAATAGATGGAAGAGAAGACCAGCTTTATAGCGCTCATAAGCTGCCTGAGCCTCACCTCCGGGTCAGGGTGGTTGTTCGGAAGCAGGTAGGTTCCGAAGACACCTGAGAAAGGCTGGCTGAGAGAGTCTTCGAAGAGGCTTGATGAGCGCACTGCCAGAGGCTGGCTATACAGCTTGATAAACACCCTGAGCTTGCTTTCCAGCGCGCTGCTGAGCGTTCCCGCAAGGAACTGCTTCTGCAGCAACGTGAAGTCCTTCTCCCTGTTAACCAGATCCCACAGGTGGTTGGTCTCCATGAAGCTGTCAAACTCATCCGTGCCGATGATGGCCGTGAGGGGGGTTTTGATGTTGATCCCGGGCAGCAGTCGTCCGAGCTCGAAGCTGTGTATCAGGGTGCTGACAAATGCCAGGCCACGGCCCTTGCCTCCCAGTGATCCGCCTGCGAGGCTTACCACGTTTGATTCATCAATCATCAGTGACTCGTCAAAATTGACCACCTTGCCCTTGTTCATCTCCCTCCTTCTCCGGCGGATTACCTCAATGAGGAACTCACGCATCTCCTTCAGGCTGCGGAAATCGGATATCTTGACAGGATTGATAAGCTTGGCGATCTTCACCTCTCCCCTTGCCATGAGCCAGAGTGAGAAGTGGTTCTTCATGGCATGGTAAACAAGGGAGTCTTCCGGCACTGTCTTCAGGAAGGCTTCGAACTCCCTCATCGACTTGGCAACGGCTATCTGTCTTCCCTTGGTATCACGGTACACGAAATGACCGAAACCCAGGTAATAGGTTATGAAAGACTTAAGGTCCTGCAGCAGTGTCTCGGAGTTCTTGTTAATGAAACTTGCCTTAAGCTCTGTGGCATATTTGGCATTGCCGGGGTCTGATGACTGAAGCAGTGTTGGCAGGTTAGTCTGTTCCTCGCGTATAAGGCTGATCATGTCGAAGCCGGCCATATTATTAAGGACGCCATCGCGCGGGAAACGCATGTCAGAGATGACTCCCAGGAGCCTGTCCTTGTATTTGCTGTAGATTGAGATTGCCTCTTCCCATGTGGTGGCCAGCAGGATCTTCGGCCTGGCCCTGAGCTTGAGAACCTTATAGAGCTCATCGGATGACACGTCCTCTATCAGGATCCTGGTCTGTTCAAGTACCAGGGTATAGAGCATCGGCACATAGGTGGAGTAGTAGTCGGCCGCATCCTCTATAATGAGTATCACCCCGGTGAGACCCTTTTTTGTATCGTTTTCCACGTTGACGCGGTCTTCAAGCAGCTTCGCCATGGCGAAAAAGACCTTTGATTCGCCCGTCCAGACAAAATAGTTGTCAAACGGCACGCCGAGTGACTTCTGCTCCTCCACGAAGGGTATATCGCCGGGGTTATTGAGAAGCAGGAATGTAGGGATATAGGGGTATTTATCCTTTATCTTCCGGCAGAGACTCATGGGGTTGGTCTTGTCAACGCCCACCATTATGATGATCATGTCATAGTGCCGCACCCCGAGGCGCGAGAAGGCCTCATCCTCACCCGAGACGCCGGTTATCCTTGGGAGGGTTGTAAGGCTCATCTGGTAGTACTCGCCGAGCATATGATCGGAGAAACGTCCTTCGCCTTCTATTGAATATGCATCATAGAGGCTTGCTACAAGAAGTATCTCCCTGACCATAAATGGCATAAGGTCATGAAACACATCTCTCTCGGCATTATGGCGATCAAGGAATTTCTGAAGCAGCTTTCGGCTTGTGAGAGAGGCTATATCCTCATTGTCGTCAGTGGTGGCATTGCTACTTGTAGCTGAACTGCCTGCGGAGATGCTGTTTATGTAACCTGTGATCAGTCCCGCAAAGTTCCTGAGCAGATCGCGTTCCTCCTTCAGGAACGGGCCTTCCTGTTCGCTGAGGAATGCTTGTGTATAGTAAACCTCAATTGAGCCTTTTCCCTCAATGGTCGTAAA
The DNA here is from genome assembly GCA_046260645.1 of Bacteroidales bacterium. Taxonomy (GTDB): domain Bacteria; phylum Bacteroidota; class Bacteroidia; order Bacteroidales; family VadinHA17; genus SR-FBR-E99. Next base: position 23,512 of record JBHEOU010000004.1, read on the forward strand.
CTCCTGGTAAAGCTTCCATATAGTCTCCACGAATCCGGGCGACTCGAACGACCTGTTGTGGTACCTGATCCGAACGACTGCATATTCCGGATACTGCCATGCGCCGGGGAGTTCCAGCACAAGGTGCATGAGGGTCTCCTCAAGGGGCTTTCTCTCCTTGATAATCTGGGTTGTCCGGTTGATACATGCAAGTTCTTTCAGGCGTTCCTGCTGGTCATGTATTTCGCGGTCGAAACCATTGCCGTTATCACCAGGTTCTGTCATTCGGGCATCAGCTGAATTCAGATGCCAAAATTAGCAAAATAGATTAAGATAATTTGTTCCTTCTCCGGAAGTATCAGTTTACTTCACCTCCCAGGTTGAACCGCTCATAAGGAGGTCATCAACAGACTTGATGGTTGAAGCTGCCTGCACCCTTATGTGCTGTTCCATCATGGCTGCATCATAGGTCTGATCATTGATAGCCCTGATTACTCCCAGCGCAACCGGATAGTCAGGGTAGCCCATGCCGGCCAGCCTGTAATGGATGCCGGGATTGGGTTCGTGGGCATCATGGACAAGCAGGTCCTTCTCGGTTATGCCTCCTTCTCCCAGTCTGACCACCTTCAGTTTGAGGTTTACAAGGATAATGCCCTTGTCACGGTTCTTGCCGAATATCATGGGCTGGCCGTGACGCAGCACGATTGTGTTGTCATCCCTTGTCTCCTTGTTGGTGATGTGGTCAAAGGCCCCGTCATTGAAGATGACGCAGTTCTGTATCACCTCCACCACTGCCGTACCATGGAAACTGGCAGCCTCCTTGTATACTTCGTTCGAGAGCTGAAGGTTATAATCGACGCTGCGGGCGAAAAAGCGTCCGTGGGCGCCAATGGTCAGTTCACCGATCTTGAATCCCTCCTCAATGGTTCCGTA
>JBHEOU010000040.1:0-1499 GCA_046260645.1 Bacteroidales bacterium
GGGAAATATGGTGGGCCTTCAGGAAGGCGTGAGATGATCTCCCTGAGAAGCAGGTCTGTATTGAATTTCTTTATTGCCGAAACAGGAAGCACAGGCACGCCGGGTGCCATCTGGCTCCACATGTCGACCAGGTTTTCAAGATCAGACTGATTGGAAAGGTCTATCTTGTTTATCACAATGATCTTAGGTACCGGGGAGGCAAGTATGCGTGCAAGGTGTTCCCCGTTCTTTGAAACTGTCTCAATAACATCAGTGACGTAGAGGATCAGGTCGGCATCGTCAAGGGCGGACTCAACCGATCTCATCATCACCGACTGCAGTTTGTACTTGGGATTCAGGATTCCCGGAGTATCGGAATAGACTATCTGGTATCCCTCGCCTGTGAGTATGCCCATGATCCTGTGCCGGGTGGTCTGGGCCTTCGGGGTGGTGACCGAGAGCTTCTCACCGACAAGAATGTTCATCAGCGTTGACTTACCTACGTTGGGGTTGCCCAGAATGTTTACAAATCCCGATCTGTGTTCCATTGAGATGATGATCTATTTGTAGATGCCTCTCTTGAGCATGCTGACCTCTTTGTCTGTCAGATGCCGCCAGTGGCCCCTCTGAAGGTTCTTTTTTGTCAGTCCTGCGAAGCTGACGCGGTCGAGCTTCCTCACCCGGTATCCGAACTTCTCAAAGATTCGTCTCACAACCCTGTTCTGTCCGGAGTGGATCTCGAGCCCCACCTGTGTATGGTCTTCCGGTTCAGGGTAGGAGATAGCATCGGCGCTTACTGTTCCGTCATCAAGGGTGACCCCGCTTACGATCACCTCCATATCATGCCTCGTCACCTCCTTGTCAGTGAATATATGGTATACCTTCCTGGCGCCGTAACTGGGGTGTGTAAGCTTGCCTGCCAGGTCACCGTCATTTGTCAGCAGCAGCACTCCGGTAGTTGACTTGTCAAGCCTTCCCACAGGGTAAATCCTCTCGGTGGTGGCATCTTTTACCAGGTCAAGGACGGTGACATCGGCATGCGGGTCTTTAACGGTGGTCACGTATCCCTTTGGTTTGTTGAGCAGTATATAAACCTTTTTGCCCGGCACCAGCTTTTTTCCCTTATATTCAATAGTGTCAGAAAGTTTCACCTTGTGGCCCATCTCTGTCACTTTTATTCCGTTGACGGAGATGTATCCGCTTTTTATCAGCTCATCAGCCTCTCTGCGTGCACATACGCCGCTGTTGGCAATGTATTTGTTCAGCCTTATCGGTTCTTCGGCAGCCTGCCTGGTGGCCGGCTTCACGTTCCTCTTCCTGGCTCCTGCATTTGGCCTGGCACCCGGCTTCACGTTCCTCTTCCTGTCTCCTGCATTTGGCCTGGCACCCGACTTCACGTTTCTCTTCCTGTCTCCTTCTGGCTTTTCGGCAGCCGGTCTTACGCTTCTCTTCCTGTCGCCCGCATCCTTTTCGGCAGCCGGTCTTACGCTTCTCTTCCTGTCGCCCGCATCCTTTTCGGC
>JBHEOU010000040.1:1509-12126 GCA_046260645.1 Bacteroidales bacterium
GGCTTTGCCGGCACTTTTTCCATCGTCATTCTTTTTCAGGGTGCAAATTTACAACTATTTACCGGTTTTCTCCCCGATCTTTTTTGCACCTTTGCAGATGTATAAAAATATAGCGGCATGGCTCTGATAAAATCTATCTCCGGCATCAGGGGAACCATTGGAGGGAATCCCGGCGAATCACTCACCCCCATAGACCTTGTAAAGTTTGCTTCAGCCTACGGTACATGGCTCAGGCGTCGCGGCCGCGGGCCTCTGAAGGTTGTGACGGGAAGGGACGCCCGCGTTTCAGGGGAGATGGTTGCCTCACTTGTCAATGCCTCCCTGCGCAGCGTGGGAATTGATGTTGTCGATGCCGGGCTTGTCACTACGCCGACGGTTGAGATGGCAGTCACCGGACTGAAGGCCGGAGGGGGTATCATATTTACCGCTAGCCATAATCCTGCCCAGTGGAACGCCCTCAAACTGCTCAACGAGGAGGGAGAGTTTCTCAGTGACAGTGACGGCAGGGAGGTGCTGGCACTAGCTGAAGCCTCTGATTTTGAGTATGTAACTTATGACAAGCTTGGGTCACAGACAATAGATCATAGTTGGACGGAGAGGCACATTCAGGCGGTGATTGACATGCCCCTGGTTGACAGTGAAGCAATACGGAAGGCAGGTTTCACCGTGGCTGTAGATGCTGTAAACTCTGTGGGAGGCCTTGTCATCCCCGCACTGCTTAAGGCATTGGGCGTAAAGAGGGTGATTGAGCTGTATTGCGAGCCCACGGGCCTCTTCCCTCACAATCCGGAGCCCCTCCCGGAGCATCTCGGAGAAATTTCACGTGTTGTAAAGGAACAGGGCGCAGACCTCGGGTTTGTAGTTGACCCTGATGTTGACCGGCTGGCCATCATTTGTGAAGACGGATCAATGTTTGGCGAGGAGTACACTCTCGTCTCGGTTGCCGATTATGTGCTTGGTCACAACAAGGGCCCCACGGTCTCCAACATGTCATCGACCAAGGCACTGAGTGATGTGACCGGGAGTCACGGATGCACCTGGAGCTCGGCACCGGTGGGGGAGGTCAACGTGGTGGCAGAGATGAAGCGCACCGCTGCGGTCATCGGTGGAGAGGGCAATGGCGGCGTCATTTATCCTGCCCTCCACTACGGCCGCGACGCACTGGCCGGGATAGCGCTCTTCCTTACCCACCTGGCAGGGAAGAGTATGACCTGCAGTGAGCTGCGGCGCCAGTACCCTGACTACTACATTGCCAAGACTAAAATTGAACTTGCCGGCGACGCTGACCTTGAAAAACTGCACACAATGCTCAAGCGTGCATACCCCGAAGCGGTATTTGACACCCGCGACGGCATCAAGCTTGACTTCCCGACAGGGTGGGTCCAGATACGGAAATCGAACACGGAACCTATTTTGAGAATCTATGCCGAGGAGAGGCAAAAGGAAAAGGCTGAAAAACTGGCGGCTGATGTGACGGTCATTGTTAAAAATCTCTAAAATATCCGGCTGCTCCGGGATTTCAGTGATTTGTTGAACGGTTTTTGTTCATAACCATATCGTTAAGTTAATGAAAGTTAATGTTTCCTTAAAAAAAGCAAGGGAAGCCTAAATTTGTAATAATTTCACGGCTAAATTATAACAAACAGAAATATCCGCAGATGAAAAGGACTATTATCATTACCGCGATCGTTGTTGCAGTGGCGATTATTGCCATGATCGTGATCAGCAAATTGTCAGGTAAGGGAGATATGGGGACCCTGATTACCGAAGTCCAGCAGGGTGATTTTGAGATAGTTGTTACCACAACCGGGGAGTTGCAGGCCGAGGTTTCGACTGACATCAAGGGGCCTGAGGGCCTTGCCAGCAGGAACATGAGGTTCGGGGGCATCAAGATACAGGATCTTGTTCCCGAGGGAACAGAAGTCAAGGCGGGTGAATACGTGGCCACCCTTGACCGCTCCAGTGTCGACAACTCGCTAAAGGATGAACTTGACAGGCAGGAATCATTGGAGACCGAGCTTCTCAAGAAGCAGCTTGACACAACCATCTCTCTGGGCAATCTCAGGGATGACCTGGTAAACCTCAGGTTCAACATGGAGGAAGCACAGATCACTCTTGAACAGTCAAAATATGAACCTCCGACAACCATCAGGCAGGCAAAGATCTCGCTTGACAAGGCCGAGAGAGCCTATGAGCAGGCGGTGAGCAACTATGACCTCAAGGTCCGGCAGGCCAGGGCGGATATACGGGAAACCGAGCTTCAGCTGGCAAAGCAGAGGAGAAAAGTTGCCGAAATGCGGGAGATAATCCAGAACTTTGTGATCAGGGCCCCGTCAGCCGGCATGGTTATTTACAAGAGGGAATGGAGCGGCGCCAAGCGCAAGGTAGGGTCCGAGATCAGCCCCTGGGACCCGGTAGTCGCCACACTCCCTGACCTGTCATCAATGATCTCAAAGACTTATGTGAATGAGATTGATGTAAGCAAGGTGAAGGCAGGGCAGGAGGTGAGGCTCTCCGTTGACGCTTTCCCGGAAAAATCATATTCAGGCGCTGTTATGAGCGTGGCCAATATCGGGGAGCAGCTGCCCAACACTGATGCCAAGGTGTTTGAGGTCATCACCAAGGTTGACGGTTCAGATCCCATACTAAGGCCTTCAATGACCACCGGCAACCAGATCATCACAAAGACATTCAGTGATGTAATGTATATTCCTTTTGAGACTGTGTTTGCCACTGCTGACAGCATACCTTTTGTCTATAAGAAAGATGGCTCCCGCCAGGTAGTGATGCTTGGTGAATCAAATGAGAATGACATAATTGTTGAACAGGGCCTCAAAAAAGGAGAGAAGCTCTATCTTTCCATCCCGCCTGACGGGGATAATTTCAAACTGCAGGGCGAGGAGCTTGTTGCTGCCATCAAGGATCGCAAAAGGCAACAGCTTGAGGATCAGAAACGTCAGCAGAGCGCTAATCCGCGTGCCGGAGTGATGCCTGCAAACATGACCCCGGAGCAGATGCGTGAGTACATGCAAAACCAGACTCCTGAGCAGCGCGAGGCAATGCGCCAGATGAGAGGCGCCGGCGGACAGGGAACAGGACAGGGCAGGTCTGGCGGCACCCGGACCGACACAACCGCAACGCAACAGCGGGTGGTGATCCGTAACCAGTAGTTTTATCCGCGATTCACAGAGGCAAATAACGAAGGAATAAGATGTTTAAAAGATACGGCCACGACATACGCATCGCTGTTGAGTCGATCCTGGCAAACAAGCTGAAGTCAATACTTACCGCATTGGGTATCATCTTCGGAGTGGCTGCGGTCATCAGCATGCTGGCAATAGGCAAGGGAGCTCAGCAGGAGATACTTGACCAGATAAAGATGGTCGGTGTCAATAACATACTCATCAGTCCGATAGTCCAGGACAAAAGCTCAGAGAGCCAGGAAGGGGAGATGCAGCTTAACAAATTCTCAAGAGGCCTGACCCTTCTCGATGTGGAGGCAATCCGCAGTACAAGACCGGCAGTCAAAAGGATCAGTCCCGAGATCTCCTTCAACTCCACCATAGTGCTCAGCGGCATGAGATATACTGCCAAACTTGTCGGCGTTTCAAATGACTATTTCGAGCTCTATAACCTGCCTCTTTCACAGGGGGTATTCTTCAACGACTACCAGGAGGAACACGGCATACAGGTTTGCCTCATAGGTGCAAATATCAGGGCCAAATTCTTCAGCCAGGTTGATCCTATCGGACAGTACCTCAAGTTTGACAACGTCTGGCTGAAGGTCATCGGCGTGCTTGATAAAACCAACGTCTCGCTTACAGGGTTCGAAGAGCAGGGCGTAAACGTTTACAATGACAATGTGTACATACCGATCAAGACCATGCTGATGAGGTATCAGAACAGGGCCCTTGTCAATACCAAGCTTGCCTCCGAGGCTACCTCGATGCAGATCTTCGGGGGGGGCGGACACAGGGCAAGGATTGTGGTGAACAGCTCCAACGCAACTACCAGCGAGACTAATTACAACCAGCTTGACAAGATAGTGGTACAGGTGCAGGAGACAGAACAGCTTACCCCGACAACCGAGGTGCTCAGCCGTATGATGCTTAGAAGGCATTCCGGGGTCAGGGACTTTGAGATCACGGTACCGGAGCTGTTGCTGAAGCAGCAGCAGAGGACCAAGGACATTTTCAATATCGTGCTCGGAGCCATTGCCAGCATCTCGCTGATAGTGGGGGGAATCGGAATCATGAATATCATGTTCGCCTCGGTGATGGAGAGGATCAAGGAGATAGGAACCAGGATGGCTATCGGCGCCAAGAAGATGGACATAGTGGTGCAGTTTCTTTCGGAAGCTGTGCTGATAAGTGTCACCGGCGGTTTCATCGGTGTTTTCCTGGGGATAATACTCTCTGTGGCCATCCATGAAATAGCGGGCATAACCACCATTATTTCGTTATTCTCCGTAGTTATAGCCTTTGGCGTATCGGCTGCGGTAGGAGTCATATTCGGATATTCACCGGCCAAGAGAGCCTCGGAGAGAGACCCGATTGAATCACTTCGCTATGAATAAAACTCAGTCATGAAAAGCATAAAAACACTATCTCTGATTATTCTGTTAGCATCACTGTTCACCCTGCCACTCATGTCGCAGGAGGTTAAGCGCCTGACGCTTGACGATGTGGTGAGCCTTGCCGCCGAGCAGTCGCCCAATGCCCTTATGGCCAAGCACCGTTTTCGCGCCAGCTACTGGCAGTACCGCACTTTTGTGGCCGAATACCGGCCGGCTCTGACGCTGGCGGGAAACCTGCCCGATTACAGTACGGCATACAGCAGGGTCTGGAACTCAGTGACTGAACAATATGATTATGCATCAACCAACGTGCTGCAGACATCGGGTTCTCTGGTTCTGGGTCAGAACATAGGCCTGACCGGCGGGTCAATCTCGTTGCTCTCTGACCTCACATACGAAAAGGACTTTGAGCGCAACAGTGAAAGGTTTATTACTGCACCGCTTAACGTAAGGCTCACCCAGCCGCTCTTCAGGTATAATGAGCTGAGGTGGCAGAAGAAGATCGAACCCCTCAGGTATGAGGAGGCCCGCAAGAAATATTTGAGCGATGTGGAGACTGTGAGCATGATGGCGGTTCAGTACTTCTTCAACCTTGCACTGGCACAGATCAACAGGGAGATCGCTGAGACCAACATGCAGAATGCTGATACCCTGTACAAAATAGCCATGGGCCGTTATAACCTCGGGACCATAGCTGAGGATGAGCTTCTGCAGATGGAGCTCTCATTTCTTAACGCCGGCACCGCCATTAACGAATCGGAGATCAACCTGCGCGACAGGGAACTGAAGCTGCGTTCTTTTCTTGGCTTTAACCAGACGGTAAGGCTGGAGCTTCTCATCCCGAGTGAGATACCGTCACTGGAGGTGGAGGTTGCCGAGGTACTGAAACTGGCTGAAGAAAACAATCCCGATCTTATCGCCCTTGAGAGACAGCTCCTGGAAGCCCAAAGCTCTGTGGCACAGGCAAAGGGGGAGAAAGGGCTCAATGCCAACCTGACTGCCTCATACGGTCTGCGTGATCAGGACCCGCTGCTGGAGATGGCATATGACAAGCCCAACCAGCAGCAGACGGTAAGGGTGGGATTTACCCTGCCGATCCTCGACTGGGGACAGGGACGCGGCAGGTATAAGATGGCACAGTCGAGCGAGGAGCTGACACGCGTGCAGGTTGAACAATCGCGCGTTGATTTTGAACAGAAGCTTCTGCTTGATGTCCAGCAGTTTAACCTGCAGAATGATCAGGTCATGATAGCCGCAAAATCGGATACCGTGGCTACCAGGATGTTCGAGGTGACCAAGCAGAGGTTCCTCATCGGGAAGATTGACGTGCTGGAACTGAACAACGCAGATACCAAGAAGGACCAGAACAAGCGCAGCTACATACAGGCACTTAATAATTACTGGACATATTACTACAACCTTCGGGCCCTGGCTCTTTATGATTTTGTCAACAGGAGACCCCTGCAGACCGACTACGAGAAGCTTGTCGAATAGTTGAAAACGGCATAGACAGAGGTTGCCGGCGTGAGCCGGCAGTTTTGCTTTCTTATAATATGCTTTAAGAAAATAAAGTTATATATTTGCGCCTCGTATTATTTAAGCAAATCACACACAACCATTAAATTTAAAAGAGGATACAGATGCAGAACAAAGGATTAATTTCAGCTCTGGCTATTGCCCTGACCCTTGTCTGCGTTTACCAGCTCTCATTCACAGTGGCATCATACAAGGTGAAGAAAGAGGCCAGGGTATATGCGGCAGGCGATCTTAACAAAGAGGTGAGGTATATTGATTCAATCGCCTCGTTGCCTAAGGGTCAGTGGGGATTCCTTGGCAACACCTATAAGGAGGTACAGGGAAAAGAGCTCAACCTGGGTCTTGACCTGAAGGGCGGGATGAACGTAGTGCTTGAGATCTCGGTTGATGATATTATCAGGGCTCTTTCCAACTACAGCACTGACAAGACTTTCAATGATGCGCTGGCGCTGGCAAAGCGGAAAAAGCTTGCGGGGAGTAACGACGACTTCATAAACCTGTTTGTAAGGTCCTTTGAGGAGGTCGACCCGAATGCCCGGTTGGCCGCTGTCTTTGGTACCGTAGAGCTGAAAGACCGCATCAACTTCAACTCTACCAACGCCGATGTTCAGAAAGTGCTTGAGGATGAGACCAACTCGGCCATTGACAATGCCTTCAATGTTCTGCGTAACAGGATAGACCGCTTCGGTGTTGTTCAGCCAAATATTTCACAGTTGCAGCCCCGCGGCCGCATCCTGGTTGAACTGCCTGGTGTGAAAGATCCTCAGAGGGTACGCGACCTCCTTCAGGGAACAGCCAACCTTGAGTTCTGGGAGACATATGAGAACTCCGAGGTGATAGGTTACCTTATGGAGGCCAACGAATTCCTTCGCTCAGTAATGCCGGCTACATCCGATGCTTCGGTGGCAGATACTGCTGGCGCAGGGGATGCCGTTGCTATGGTTGATACCACTGCCACAGACGGTACTGATGCTGCGGCCGATACAACAGCCAGCGGCGACAGGTCTCTTCTTGATATGGTCAGCAGCGACACTGCTGCCGCTGCGGAGGCCTCCACGCTTGAGGAGTTCACCCGTCAGAATCCACTGTTCGGAGTCCTGAGGCCGAATGTAGGTCAGGACGGACAGCCGGTGCCCGGCAGCATGATAGGTTTCGCAGCCGGGAAAGACACAGCGAGGGTAAACGCTTACCTGGCTATGAACCAGGTGAAGTCGCTAATGCCCAGGGAACTAAGGTTCTACTGGAGTCAGAACCCTTACAAATATGATGAGACCGGAACATTATATGAACTGCATGCCATTAAGGTCTCAACGCGTGACGGACGTGCCCCGCTTACGGGTGATGTTGTTACCTCAGCCCGCCCCTCTACCGGGGGGACAGGTTCTGACATAAAGGTTGACTTTTCAATGAACGGAGAAGGTGCCAAGATATGGCAGCGGATGACGCGTGACAACATCGGACGCTGCATTGCTGTTGTCCTTGATGGCTACGTGAGATCATACCCGCGCGTACAGAATGAGATCGCTGGCGGGAACACTGAGATAACCGGCGACTTCACCCTCGCAGAGGCAGAAGACCTTGCCAATATTCTCAAGTCAGGAAAGATGCCTGCCCCGGCACATATCATTCAGGATACCGTTGTGGGACCAACACTTGGTAAAGAGGCTATCAACAGCGGGATGAAGTCATTTATCATAGCCTTTATCATAGTACTCTTCTATATGATTTTCTATTACAGCCGCTCGGCCGGACTGGTGGCAGACATTGCCATGACCGTCAACCTCTTCTTCATGATGGGTGTACTGGTCTCGCTGAATGCCGTTCTGACACTACCGGGTATCGCAGGTATCGTGCTTACCATCGGTATGTCTGTCGATGCCAACGTTCTCATTTTCGAGAGGATCAAGGAAGAGCTGCGAGGAGGCAAGGGCATTAAGCAGGCTATTGCCGACGGTTACAAAGGCGCTTCTTCGGCTATCATAGACAGTAACCTCACCACGCTTGTCACCGGGGTGATACTCTATTATTTCGGCACAGGCCCCATCAAAGGCTTCGCCTCTACACTGGTAATAGGTATCATCACATCACTCTTCTCCGCAGTGCTTATTTCACGCCTTATTTATGAATGGCTGCTGAAGAAAAATATTAACCTTAAGTTCTCCGCCCCCTATACCCAGAACTTCATGAACAACATGAAGATCGACTGGATGGGTTTAAGGAAGTACGGGTATGCCTTCTCAATCGCTCTTACCATACTCAGCATAGTGACCCTTTCAACAAAGGGGCTGAGCAGGGGTATCGACTTCACCGGAGGACGTAATTATATTGTCAGGTTTGAACAGCCCGTCAATACCGTGGATATATCCAACATGCTCTCTGACGAGCTTGGAGGTGACCCGCTGGTTGTGACCTTCGGATCGGAAAACCAGGTCAAGATAAGCACCAAGTACAAGGTTGAGGACCCGAGCGCCACCGCGGAGGTGAACAGCCTGATTTATAACGGGCTGAAGGAACTTGTCCCCGGCGTTGACCAGGCCACCTTTGTGAATGAATATATTGTCAGTTCCGAAACGGTGGGTCCGACTATTGCAAAGGACCAGGCCTCCAAGGCTTTCTGGGCTATAGGGCTTGCACTGGTTGGTATGTTCCTCTACATTTTCATCAGGTTCCGGAAGTGGCAGTACGGGGTCGGTTCAGTGGTCGCCCTGGCCCATGATGTGATAATTGTGCTGGGACTCTATTCCATTCTTCAGGGAATCATGCCCTTCTCAATGGATATCGATCAGGCGTTCATCGCGGCGATTCTGACTGTAGTGGGTTATTCGCTCAATGACACCGTGGTAATCTTTGACAGGATCAGGGAGTACCTGCCCCTCTACCGGAAACGGCCCACCAGGGAGGTGTATAACATGGCTCTTAACAGTACCCTGGCCCGAACACTTAACACAGGTATGGCAACCATATTCGTGCTGATAGTGATATTCATATTCGGAGGGGAGGTGATCAGAGGATTTATATTCGCCCTTCTGTTTGGTATCGTCTTCGGAACATATTCGTCACTGTTCGTCTCAACCCCGGTTCTCTATGAAACGACAAAGAAAAAAGGGGCTGACAGCGATGCTCATCCTGCTGATGCAGAGAAGAAAAAGATAGCCGGTTAACGGCATCTGACCTGAGGCTGCTCCGATGAGGCAGCCTCAGTCATTTATTGCCGCACACCTCCTGTTTTTTTATTGTTTCTTTAGTACCTTTGCCGGGCAATTGTGAACAGCTATATGGGCATGTTACTCTTCATAAGCGGACAGGAAATAATTATCATTGTGATAATTGTGCTGATCCTCTTTGGCGCCGACAAACTCCCGGAGATAGCCCGCACCATGGGTATGGGCATGAGGGAGGTGAGGAAGGCCACTGATGAGATCAAGAGGGAGTTTGATGAGAGCACACAGGATATAAGGAAGGACATCAGCGATGTGACTGACTCCGTCAGGAGAGACATCAATGATGTGACTGACAGCGTGACCCGCGAGGTCACCGATGTGACAGACAGTGTGAACCGCGAGATAAACGAAGTAGCTGACAGTGTGAACAGGGATGTCTCCGATGTAAAAGACAACGTGCGCAAGGATATCAGTGAGGCTGCATCGCCACTCACTGACGAGATAAATGATACTGCGAGCGATATAAACAAGGAGGTTCAATGATCAGGGCAACAGGTATTCTCAAGGCATATGGTGACCTGAAGGTACTTAAGGGCATTGATCTTGAGGTCAGGGAGAAAGAGGTTGTTGCCATTGTCGGCGCCAGCGGTGCCGGTAAAACCACTCTGTTGCAGATCATAGGCACCCTCGACAGGCCTGATGGCGGAACAGTTCTGTATCACGGGCAGGATGTTGGGTCACTATCGCAGCGGGCACTGGCATCATTCAGAAACCGCAACATCGGTTTTGTATTCCAGTTTCACCAGCTGCTGCCCGAGTTCACTGCACTTGAGAATGTATCCATCCCTGCACTTATAGCAGGTAAATCGCGTGCCGAGTCCGGGGCGAAGGCCTCCGAGCTGCTGGCGTTCCTGGGAATGAGCGACAGACTTGACCACAAGCCGTCGCAGCTCAGCGGCGGAGAGCAGCAGCGCGTGGCGGTGGCACGGGCCATCGTCAACAGCCCCTCTCTCATCCTGGCAGATGAACCCTCCGGAAACCTTGATACAGAGAACAAGAAGGAACTGCATAACCTCTTCTTCAGGCTGCGTGATACCTTCGGGCACACATTCATCATCGTGACCCATGATCCGCAGCTGGCCGCAATGTCTGACAGAACCATCAGGATAAAGGATGGACTGATCACGCAATGACTTCCGACCATCAGACTAAAGGACAGATTGATCATATAATGACTTCCGACCACCAGACTAAAGCAAGACCGGTCACACAATGATTTCCCGCGAAGGTGCCATTAAGCTGACGAAGAGGGAGCTCAAAGAGTTCCTTGATCAGAGGGTGGAC